>NZ_JBSGET010000113.1:0-27567 GCF_053603035.1 Kitasatospora sp. NPDC004272
GCCGAAAAAGCGAACGGGGACGCGAAAAGGAACGCGACCCGTCACGGATCATCGAACTGGTTTCTCAGGGGATTGGCCGCCCCGGGACCGTCCACACGGATTGCGTGTCCGGTGCTCCCTGTCGAGCGACCAGTGAACACTACGCCGATCAGCGAGTGGATGCAAACTCGTCCGCGCGGACCACCCAGTCGCAGGCCGTGCGGGTGCTCGTCACGTAGGCGGCGTTGGGGCGGTCGTTGTCGTCGATGCGCCGGCGGGAGGCCGCCTCGTCCTGGCCGCCGGCGGTGTGGCGGGCCAGCAGTCGGGTGTCCCGGGCGCTCTCGTCCGCGTCGACGTACCAGAGTTCGCGCAGCAGGGCCCGGGCGTCCGTCCAGGGGGCGGCGGGGGCGGCGAGGTAGTTGCCCTCGGTGATGACGAGCCGGGTGTGGGGGCGGATGAGGTGGCGGGCGGCGACCGGCTCGTCGAGGGCGCGGTCGAAGTCGGGGGCGTAGAGGTCGTGGAAGCGGTCGGCGGCGACGCGCTGGAGGAGGGCCAGGTACCCGTGGGCGTCGAAGGTCTCGGGGGCGCCCTTGCGGGGGCGCAGGCCGAGGCGGTCGAGCTGGGCGTTGGAGAGGTGGAAGCCGTCGAGGGGGAGGTGGGCGGCGGTGTCGGGGCCCTCGCGGCGGTTGATCTCCTCGGTCAGCAGGCGCGCGAGGGTGGACTTGCCGGCGGCCGGCGGTCCGGCCAGGCCCAGGATGACCCGTCCGGTACCGCTGCCGGGGCCGCGGAGCAGGCCGAGGGCTCGGGACACCACCTGCTCCGCGACGGCGGCGGGCTGCTCGGGGGCGGCAGCGGCGGAAGCGGTGCTGGGGGTGCCTTCGGCGTGCATGGCTCGCACCCTACGCGCCGGTAGGGCCGCTGAGAACAGGCGCGTCCAGGGTGAGCGTGCCGGCGTCGGCGTCCAGGGTGGCGGGGACGCCGAGCGGGACGGTGATCGAGGACGGGCAGTGGCCGAAGCCGAGTTCCCACAGGACGGGGACGCCGAGTCCGCCGAAGTGGTCGAGCATCACGGCGCGCACGCCGTCGAGCGGGCCGCAGCCGTCCCAGGAGCCGAGGACCACTCCCGCCACTCCGTCCAGGGCCCCGCTGCGGCGCAGTTGGGTGAGGATCCGGTCCAGTTGGTAGGGCTGCTCGTTGACGTCCTCCAGCAGGAGCAGGCCACCGGCGAAGGACGGACGCGCGCCGGGGGTGCCGCGGTCGGCCGCGAGCAGGGAGGCGCAGCCGCCCATCAGGACGCCGTGGGCCCGTCCGGGGACGAGGGCGGTGGCGTCGGGGCCGGTGAGGAGGGTGGTGGCGGTGGGTTCGAAGAGGGTGCGGCGCAGGTGTTCGGCGGTGGCGGGGTCGGTGCTGAAGACGTTGGTCCCGGGCATCGGGCCGTAGAAGGTGGGGACGCCGAGCCGCTGGGCGAAGGCTTCGTGCAGGACGGTGACGTCGCTGAAGCCGACGAGCGGCTTCGGTGCGGCGGTGCGCATCGCGTCCCAGTCGAGGAGGTCGACCATCCGGTGCGCGCCGAAGCCGCCGCGGGCGCAGAGGACGGCGGCGATGTCGGGGTCGAGCCAGGCGGCTTGCAGGTCCGCGGCGCGGTGGGCGTCGGCGCCGGCCAGGTGCGGCAGCGTGGGGTGGGTGTCGTGGAGGTGCGGGAGGACGGTGACGTCCAGGCCCCAGGTGCGGAGGATGTCGGTGCCGAGGGCGAGTCGGGCAGCGTCGATCGCGCCGCTGGTGGCGGCGAGGGCGATCCGGTCGCCGGGGCGGAGCGGGCGCAGGGGCATCCGGTACTCCTTCGGGGAGCGCGAGCGAGGGGGTGGCAGGGGGCGGAAGGCGGTCGGTCGTTGTTCCAGGGCTCCGCGGTTCCGCTGTTCCGTCTGCCGACGGTATCCCCCGTTCGGGGACGGTCCATCCCGGCGGCCACCGCCGGGGCGGACCGTGCGGGGCCGGCTAGCAGGTGCCCATGGCGGCGCGCACTTCGTCGAGGGTCCGGTCGGCGATGGCGTTGGCGCGGGCGTTGCCGGTGCGCAGGACCTCGCGCAGCACGGTGCGGTCGGCGGCGAGTTCGGCGCGGCGGGCCCGCAGCGGGCGGAGGTGCTCGTTGACCGCCTCGGTGGCGGTGCGCTTGAGGAGGGCGGCTCCGCCGTCGCCGATCTCCTCCGCGACGGCGTGCGGGTCGCGGTCCTGGCAGAGCGCGGTGAGGAGCAGCAGGTTGGAGACGCCGGGGCGGTTCGCGGGGTCGTAGCAGATGCGGCGGTCGGAGTCGGTGACGGCGCCGCGGAGCAGCCGGGCGGTCTCGTCCTCGTCGGCGCCGAGGGCGACGGCGTTGCCCCGGCTCTTGCTCATCTTGCCCGCGTCGGTGCCGAGCAGCAGCGGGGCGCGGGAGAGCAGGGCCTGCGGCTCGGGGAAGAGGGTGGTGTAGCGGTCGTTGAAGCGGCGGGCGATGGTGCGGGTGAGTTCCAGGTGCGGCAGTTGGTCCTGGCCGACCGGAACGAGGTCGGCCTTGCAGAACAGGATGTCGGCGGCCTGGTGGACGGGGTAGGTGAACATCAGCCCGCTGACGGTGCCCTGCCGGGAGTGGGCGATCTCGTCCTTGACGGTGGGGTTGCGGGAGAGTTCGGCGACGCTGACCAGGCTGAGGAAGGGCAGCATCAGCTGGTTGAGGGCGGGGACGGCGCTGTGGGTGAAGATCGTGGCGCGCTCGGGGTCGACGCCGGCGGCCAGGTAATCGAGGACCAGGTTCTCCGCGTGCTCGGCGGGGAGGTCGGCGCGGTCCCGGTCGGTGATCGCCTGGTAGTCGGGGATCACGATCATCAATTCGAGTCCCCGGGACTGGAGTTGGACGCGGTTGCGGAGCGTCCCGAAGTAGTGGCCGAGGTGCAGCGGGCCGGTGGGGCGGTCACCGGTCAGGATGCGGTGGTGCCCTTCGGCCGTGGTGGCGACCAGCGGGTTCGTGCTCTCCGCGGCGGCGTCGCGGTCGGTGGTGGCGGGGACGGTGGTGGCGGTCATGGCGGGGCTCCTCGGTGGTCGGGTGGTGGTGCCGCCCGCCGGGGTGTGCCCTGGTCCGTCCGAGACGATCGCGCCGGGGCCGCCCTTGCGGACGGCCCCGGAGTCATGTGTGGGGAGCGGCCGTCCTAGGACGGCCACCAGCACGGGCATGACGTGAGGGACATGCTCCCAACCCTAGCCACGGCTTGAACGACCGCAACGGGTTTGTCCCCGCGCCCGCCCCCGTGTTCGCCCCCGTCCGCCGCCCCCTCGCCAGTCCCGGTGCCCGCCCGACGCCCCTCCCCACGGACGGGAACCATTGGCCGGGTGCGTACGTCCCTTGGCCCAGCACGCACCGGTGGTGCAGGATCGGGCGAGCTCGGACTCCGGAGGGGCACAGCCATGACCTCGCTCGACCAGAACGCATCGGACCGACCGTACGGAGACGTCAACCGCCGTGCGGCGAAAGCGGGTTCGGCGGGCAGTGGTGCCGCGGACGCACCGGGGCCGACCGGGGGCGAGGGCACGGACACCGGCGCTACCGGGGCGGTCGAGTGGTCGCCGGGGGCGTGGGGTGTCAGCGAGCCGGCGGGTCGGGCGCGTCCGCAGCGGCGGCCCGCGCCTTCACGGCGGTTGAGCCAGGTACGGGCGTTGGCCCCGGGGGCGGACGGGTACCGGGCTGAGGCGGAGGAGGTCGGGCCCGGGCGCGAGGACGGATCGCCGGATCCGCTGGGCGTGCCGATGGGGGTGCTGATCGGCGGGTCGCCCGGGGCGGCCGAGGCGACCGGTCCCGCCGGGCGGGCCCCGGACCGCCGGGTGTCGGCGCAGCTGCTGCGGTTCGGTTCCGGCACCTGCCAGGTGGTGCTGCCGGACTGGCGGCCGGCCATCGCGGTGTCGGTGCCCACCGAGCAGCTGCAGCGTTCGACCGGGCTGGGTCCGGAGGAACTGCGGTCCGCCCTGCTCTCGGTGGTGATCAACCCGGAAGCGGTGCACGACCGCGAGTTGGGGATGCGTGACTGGCGGGCCGAGTTGCCCGCGGCCGGCGGACGTCGGCGGGGGCGGCGTCCGGTCCGCTGAGCAGGCCCGGCCGGCCGTGCGTACGGGCCGGTCACCGTGACCGACGCGGCGCCGCCACGAACGGGAGCGGTTAGGGCTGGGCGGTGTGCGGGGCGCCGTTGGGCACGTAGCCCAGGTGGACCGGCTCGATCGAGTCCGTTCCGGCGCTGCGGAGCCCGGCGAGCAGGGTGGTCAGGTTCGGCGGCCAGGTCGGGTCGGCGTCCGGCGCGGCGAGTTCGTCCGGCGTCCACCAGTGCCAGCCGAGGATGCCGTCGACCCGGTGGACCGCCGCCACGTCTCCGGGCTCGCGCCGCGGGCCGTGCGTCAGGAAGATGTGCTCGTGCTGGCGGACCGGGGTGCCGTGCCAGGTGAAGTCGTGCTCCCAGGTGCAGAGGAGCGGGCCCGGCCGGAGGTCGGTCCAGCCGGTTTCCTCGCGCAGTTCCCTGAGGGCGCCCTCGGCCGGGGACTCGCCGGGTTCCAGACCGCCGCCCGGTGCGTTCCAGTGCACCCCGACCTCGGAGTTGTCCGACCGGAACAGGAACACCTCGCCCTCCGGCGAGAGCACCAGCGTCCGCGCCGCCTGGCGTGGGCGCCGTTCACGGACGGGCTTCCGGGCACTCGTGATCCATCGCACCCGCTCACCCTGGCAGAGCCCGGGAGGGGTGTCGATCCGGTTTTCGGGCAGCCCGGCACGGACCGGTACGCGGCCGGGCGGACCGACAAGCGGACCGACAGGCGGGCCGACCGGCGGGCCGGTCGACGTACGGACCGGCGGGCCGACCGACGGATGGACCGGTGGGCCGGTCGACGCGCGGGGCAAGGGGTTTCCGGGCTCCCCGCCGATCGGTGCGCCTAGTCTGAGCCGCATGGTCGATCCCGCCGTCATCCTGCCGTCCGACCCGCTGCTCCCCCGTCGGGTGGACCCGCACTTCGCCTGGGAGGCGGGGGCGCTCCGGGCGGTGGGCGGCGGCCACGTCCTGCTCGACCACGACGCGCTGCTCGCCGGGGACGCCGAGGCCGCCGCCCGCCGGGTCCCGGCCGGTCCCGGGCCGCTCTGGTACCGGGGCTGGATGATCCCCACCGCCCGGTACGCCGAGCTCGCCGAGGTCCTGGCGGCCCGCGGCCGACCGCTGCTGACCGGGCCGGACGCGTACGCGACCGCCCATGAACTGCCCGGCTGGTACCGGACGTTCGAGTCGCTGACGCCGGCGAGCAGTTGGCTGCCCGGGACGGTCTGGGACCGCTCGGCGCTGGCCGCGGCGGCGGCCGAGTTGGGCGGGCGGGGGCCCGCGGTGGTGAAGGACTACGTGAAGTCCCGCAAGCACGAGTGGGCCGAGGCCTGTTACGTGCCCGACCTGGCCGACCTCGACGCGCTGGACCGGGTGGCGTCGCGCTTCGCCGAACTGCAGGGCGAGTTCCTCTCGGGCGGGCTGGTGGTGCGCCGCTTCGAACCGTTCGTCCGGGCCGCGGACGGGCGGGCGGAGGAGGCCCGGGTCTGGTGGTTGGACGGCGAACCGGTGCTGGTCGGCCCGCACCCCGACAGCCCGGCACACCGGGTGGAGCCCGAGCTGTCCGCGGTCCGTCCGCTGGTCCGGCGGTTGGGGTGCCGCTTCGTCACCACCGACCTGGCCCGCCGCGCCGGGACGGGGACGGCGGAGGCGGAAGGGGCCGAGGCCGGGCAGTGGCGGGTGGTGGAGGTCGGGGACGGTCAGGTCAGCGAACTGCCGTCCGGGGCGGACGTGGAGACGCTGTTCCGGGCGCTGCTGAAGGCGTAGTCCGGGCGGGCGTCGCGGCGGATGTCGCGGTGGGCATCGCTGCGGGCGCTGCGGTCCTCCGGGTGGGTGGACGGTGCCGGGCGGCGCTGGCCGGGAATGCGGGCGGCCGGGTGGGTGGCGGGCTGGGTTGCGAGGTGCGCAGTGGCGGGCCTGGTCGCGGGGCGCCGTCGGCCGGTGATCCGGCGCCAGGCCGGGCGCCCGGGGGCGGAGCGGGGGCCGGCCGGGCGGCGGGGTGCGTTCGGCCGGGCGGCCAGGACCAGCGGACCGGCGCTGAGCGCCAGCAGGGCGGCGAGCACCGCGCCCGTTCCCGGGTACCCGACGCCGCTCGCCAGCGTGGTGCCGGTCAGCGGCCCGCAGGCGATGCCGAGGGCGGAGGCGGCGGAGGTCTGAACGGCCCGGCGGCCGCTCGGGTCGAGGGCGGCGGCGAGGCCGAGCAGGTGGCTGAGCACCAGCGGGTAGAGCAGGTTCCACAGCAGTTCACCGGTGGTGAAGGCGGCCGGGCCGCGGGCCGTACCGGTCAGCAGGGCGCACCCGGCGATCACCAGGGTGCCGAGCCCGATCGGGACCGTTCGGCCGATCCTGGTGCCGAGCACGCCCGCCGCGGTCACCCCCAGCAGGCCGCCGAACAAGGCCAGCGCGAACACCAGGCCGAGGGCGCTCTCCCCCAACCCGGCCTGGCGGTGGCCCAGTTGGCCGCTGATGCCCCAGAGTGCGTTCTGCGCCATCGACCAGAACGGGATGGCCAGGACGAGTGCCGCAGCGCGGCCCCGCGTCCCCTCTCCGGGGGCAGCACCGGCCCTGGCCCTGGCCACCCGCCGTTCGCCGGCCCGCACCGGGCCGGTCCTGCCACTCCGGGGGACGGCGGCGGCCAGCGCCGCCAGGGCGAGTGCGGTGAAGGGCGCTGCCGTCCCGCTGCCGAGGTGCGGGAGCAGCAGGTAGAGCCCGGCCGCGGTGCCCGAGGTGGCGAGCAGGGCGCGGACGGTGCCGCGGTGCGGGTCCGACGTTCCGGCGATGCCCGTGGTGGCGACGGCGGTGACGGCGCCCGCGCCGAGGCCGGCCACCGCCAGGGCGGTGGTGAGCAGCGGCAGTTGCGGCCCGGTGGCGGCGAGCGCGCAGCCGAGTGCGAGCAGGGCGAGTCCGGTCCGGGCGGTGCGGGCCGGACCGATGGCCGCGACGCGTCCGGCGAGCAGCAGCGCGACGGTGGCGGAGGCGAGCAGCAGGGTGCTGCCGAGGGCTCCGGCCTGGGTCGGGGTGAGTCCGGCCCCGCCGGTGAGGCGTCCCACCAGGGTGGGCAGCAGGTAGGCGGGGAGTTGGCCGGCCGTGTAGAGGGCGACCGGGGGCGGCGCGGACGCGCGTGGGCGCATGGGCGTGGCCTCTCGACCTGGTGACGGGGGTGGTGCTCCCGTCCCCTCCGTCGGTCGCCCGTTCTGTGTACCAGCCGTGCCGCCGGTGGTGGCCGCCGGTGGCCGAGTCGCAATCGGTGAGCCGCCCAGTTGCGTCCCGACCGAGACAGCTCCGTGATCGAACGGCCTTTTCCCACCAAGGCCGGCGCCCGCTTCCCGCCCCGGTGGGCCCGGGGTGGCAGGGGCGGCGGCCTCGGCCGGGGCTCAGCCGACCGGGCCGACCGGGCGGACCGGGCGGACCGGACCGACCGGGCCGCCGACGCGTTGGTGTGCCGGTGTGCCGGTGTGCCGGTGGCCCGGTTCCGGGATCAACCGAGGGCCGGTGCGGGCTGCCCCTCCGCGATGAAGGCGTTCCAGAGCCTGGCGTAGGCGCCGTCGCGGTCGAGCAGTTCGGCGTGGGTGCCGTCCTCCACTATCCGGCCGTGGTCAAGGACGACGATCCGGTCGGCCCGTTCGGCGGTGGTGAGCCGGTGGGCGATGACCAGGGTGGTGCGTCCGCCGCTGAGCCGGTCGGCGGCGTGGTTGACGGCCGCTTCGGTGGCGAGGTCGAGCGCGGCGGTGGCCTCGTCGAGCAGCAGGATGTCGGGGTCGACCAGTTCGGCCCGGGCGAGGGCGATGAGCTGGCGCTGACCGGCGGAGAGGTTGCGGCCGCGGGGTGCGACCCGGTGCCGGTAGCCGCCGGTCAGCCGGGTGATCATGTCGTGGGCGCCGACGGCCCTGGCCGCCGCTTCGACCTCGGTGTCGCTCGCGTCGGGGCGGCCGTAGGCGATGGCGTCCCGGACCGTCCCCGCGAAGAGGTACGCCTCCTGCGGGACGACGCCGAGCCGGTGCCGGTACCCGTCCAGGTCGTAGCTGGTGAGGTCGGTGCCGTCCACCTGCAGGGTGCCGCCGGTGGCGTCGTAGAACCGGGCGACCAGCTTGACCAGGGTGGACTTGCCCGCTCCGGTCTCGCCGACCAGGGCGACGGTCTGGCCGGGCGGGATGTGCAGGTCGATGTTGGAGAGCACGTCGGGGTTGCCCTCGCCACCGCCGTTGTACGCGAAGCTGACGTTCCGGAAGTCGATCTCCCCACGCAGTTCGCCGACCGGGACGGGGTGCTCGGCCTCGGGCGTGCTGGTGGGGGTGCGCATCAGGTCGCGGATCCGGCCGAGGCCGACGGCGGCCTGCTGGTAGCCGTCGAAGATCTGCGAGAGCTGGTTGACCGGTGCGAAGAACAGGTCGATGTAGAGCAGGTAGGCGACCAGGGCGCCGATGGTGAGGGTGCCGTCGTCGACCCGGGAGGCTCCGGCGATCAGCACCAGGGCGGAGGCGACGCTGGAGAGGAACTGGACGAACGGGAAGTACAGCGAGATGTAGAACTGCGCCTTGGCCCTGGCGTGCCGGTAGGCGAGGCCGCGCTCGACGAACCGCTCGGTGTTGGCGTCCTGCCGGCGGAACGCCTGGACGATCCGCATGCCGGCGACGTTCTCCTGCAGGTCCGCGTTGACGGTGCTGATCAGGTCGCGGGAGACCTGGTACTGCTGGGCGGACTTCTTGCGGAACACCAGCGTGGCGACGATCAGCGGGGGGAGCACCGCGAAGACCACCAGGGCGAGGCCGGGGTCGATCACGATCAGGGCGGCGAAGATGCCGAAGAAGGTGAGGACGCTGACCACCGCAGTGACCACACCGGTCTGCAGGAACGAGGAGATCGAGTCGACGTCGGTGGTCATCCGCGTCATGATCCGGCCGGTCAGTTCCCGCTCGTAGTAGTCGAGGCCGAGCCGGTTGAGGTGCGCGAAGATCTTCAGCCGCAGCGTGTAGAGGACGCGTTCGCCGGTGCGGCCGGAGACCCGGCTCTCGGTGGCCTGCACCAACCAGTCGAGCAGGACGACGGCGAGTGCCAGCAGGGAGGCGGTCACGACGCCGCCGAGCGCCGCCTTGCTGACGCCGTCGTCGATCCCGTGCCGGATCAGGACCGGCAGGGTGAGCCCGGCCGCGGTGTCCAGGGCGACCAGGAACAGCGCGAGCAGCAGGGGGTGGCGGAACGGGGCGAGCAGCCTGGCGAGGCTGAACCGGGGGTCGGCGGCCTCGGCCCGTTCGACCGGGATGTCGGGGGCGTCGGTCGCGGGCGGCAGGTCGGCGACCTTGGCGAGCAGTTCGGCGTCCGCCCCCGGCTTATCGGTCGGCTTCTCGGTGGCCGGGGCGGCGGTCCGTGCGGCCGGGGCCCCTGCGGTGGTCGGCTCGGGAGCCGCTCCGGCGGCGGGGGCTGCCAGCGCGTCCGGGTCGGTGATCAGTGCCCGGTAGCGCGGACATCGGGCGGTGAGTTCCTCGTGCGTGCCGACGTCGATCAGCCGGCCCGCGTCCAGCACGGCGATCCGGTCGGCGAGCTGCAGGGTGGAGCGGCGGTGGGCGATCAGCAGGGTGGTCCGGCCGGCCATCACGCTGTGCAGCGCGTCGTGGATCTCCGCCTCGATCTGCGGGTCCACCGCGGAGGTGGCGTCGTCGAGCAGCAGGATGCGCGGGTCGGTGAGGACGGCCCGGGCGAGCGCGATGCGCTGGCGCTGACCGCCGGAGAGGGTGAGGCCCTGCTCGCCGACCTTGGTGTCGTAGCCGTCGGGGAGCTCTCGGACGAAGCCGTCGGCCTGGGCGATCCGGGCGGCGGCCTCGATCTGCTCCTCGGTGGCCTCCGGGTGCCCGTAGGCGATGTTGGTGCGGACGCTCTCGGAGAACAGGAAGCTCTCCTCGGGCACGATGCCGATGGCGGCGCGCACCGAGTCGAGGGTGACCTCGCGGACGTCCTGCCCGAACAGCCGGACCGTTCCGGCGGTGGGGTCGTAGAAGCGGGGCACGAGCTGGGCGACGGTGGACTTGCCGGAGCCGGACGAGCCGACCAGGGCCAGCGTCTCCCCCTGGGCGAGCCGCAGGCTGAGGCCCTCCAGCACCGGGACGCCGTCGGGGGTGCTGCCCGGCTCGGGGTGCTCCTCGGCGCGGTAGTGGAAGTCGACCCGGTCGAGTTCCAGCGCGGGGGTGCCGGACGGCGCGGCGTCCGGGGCGAGCGGGCGGGCGTCGGCGGGCTCGGAGACCAGCGGGCGCTGGTCGATCAGTTGCAGGACCCGCTCGACGCCGGCGCGGGCCTGCTGGCCGACGGTGATCACCATGGCGAGCATCCGGACCGGGCCGGTCATCTGCGCCAGGTAGGTGGAGAAGGCGACGAAGGTGCCGAGCGTGACGTCCCCCCGGACGGCCAGCCAGCCGCCGACGGCGAGCACCGCGACCTGCCCGAGCGCGGGGACGGCCTGCATGGCCGGGGTGTAGCGGGCGTTCAGCCTGATCGAGCGGAGCCGGGCCGCGAAGAGCTCGCGCGAGGCGCGCTCCAGCTTGCCGCGCTCCTGGGCCTCCTGGCCGAAGCCCTTGACCACCCGGACCCCGCCGATCGCGGCATCCACCACGCCCGCGACCTCGGCGGCCTGCTGCTGGGCGGCCCAGGTGGCGGGGAACAGGCGCTTGCGGCTGAGCGTGGCCAGCCACCACAGGACCGGCCCCATCACCAGGGCGATCAGGGTGAGCGGCGGGGAGAGCCAGAACATGACCGCCAGCGACATGACGAACATCAGGGCGTAGCCCGTCATCATCGGCATCATCGACAGCAGGCCGTTGACCAGTTGCAGGTCGGAGGTGGCCCGGCCGACCACCTGGCCGGTGTCCAACCGGTCCTGCCGGTGCCCGTCGAGCCTGGTCAGCGAGCGGAACAGGTCGGCGCGCATGTCGTGCTGGACGTCCAGCGCGAGCTGGCCGCCGTAGTAGCGCCGGACTTGGGTGCAGAGGAACACCACCGCCGCCGCGACCAGCAGCAGGACCGCCCACGGGGTGAGCGGGCGGCTGTGCGTGGTGATCACGTCGTCGATGATCAGTTTGGTGATGAGCGGGACGATCGCGGTGACCGCCATGCCCACCAGGGACGCCCCGAAGGACAGCAGCAGGTTACGGCGGTACCGCCAGCAGTAGCCGCCGAGCCGGCGGAGCCAACCTCGCTCTGGGAAACCATGAGTCTCGGGCATATTTAGTGATGCTAACCATTCGACCGGCTGAGCGTCCATCGGGTTCGAGGGCGCATGGAAGGCTGAACGACCTTGGGCCGATCTTCCTTCCCGTCTACAGGTTGCCCTCCGGCACCGTGGTGCGCCTCATGCGATCGGCCAGACCTGGGTCAGCCGATCGTCCTAGGCGGAGGGTGTAGGCAGCCTCACCCCCGACCTGCGGCCGGGTACCGGTGCCCGCGGGTCAGGCGGTCGGGCGGGTCCGTTCGACCTCCGCGGCGGCGGCCGCGAACGCCCCCTGGGCGAGCGCGCGCAGCAGGGCGGCCATGCTGTCGCGGGCCAGTCCGGTCCGCTCGGCGCCGGGGTCGGCCGGGGAGTTCGGGGCGTTCTGGGCCGACTGCGGCGCGGCGCTGTGCGGGGTGGAGTTGAGCAGCCCGAACACCGCGTGCACGGCGGCGCGGGCGACCGGTTCCGCCTCGGGGGCGGCCAGCGGCGGGAACGCCTCGCGCACCACCTCGACCCAGAGCTCGACGTAGCCGCGCTGGAGCCGGCGCACCCGGCGGCGGTCCGCCTCCTTCAGGTGGAGCAGCTCGCGGTCGTGCAGGGTGATCAGGTCCCGGTCGTCCAGGGCGAAGTCGATGTGCCCGTCGATCAGGGAGTCCAGTGCGGCACGCGGCCCGGCGGCCTCGCCCTCGCGGCGCCGGCCCTCGTCCAGCAGGCGCTCGCTGATGCCGACCAGGAGGTCGGCGAGCATCGCGTCCTTGCCCGCGAAGTGGCGGTACAGGCCGGGGCCGCTGATGCCGACCGCCTTGCCGATCTCGTCGACGCCGACCCCGAGGAAGCCGCGGGCGGCGAAGAGCCTGGCGGCCTCTTTCCGGATCTGGTCACGGCGTGGGAGCGCGGGGGCGGGAGCGCGGTTGGGCATGCTGCCCATCGTAGACAGTCGGGTTATCGATGGTTAACCTGGCCACAGAGTTAACGCTCATTAACACGGGCTGGCCGGCTCGCCCTTCGGCCTGCCCGGATCCGAATCCGAGGACAAGGGAGCTCTTAGGATGGTCCTCTCTTCGGCACAGACCCCTCCGTGGTCCCCCGCCCCTTCCGAGCAGGCGACTTTGGCCGCTCCGCCGTTCCGTGCCGCCGACGCGCCGGCTCCCCGCCTGGAGAGCACGGCCGATCCGTCCGCCGGGGCGGCCGACGCCCGGGCCCACCGGGAGCTGGTCGCCGAACTGCGCGGCAAGCTCGCGGCGGCGGCGCTTGGCGGCGGCGAGAAGGCGCGGGCCAAGCACGTCGCCCGCGGCAAGCTCCTCCCCCGGGACCGGGTGGACACCCTGCTGGACCCCGGCTCGCCGTTCCTCGAACTGGCCCCGCTGGCCGCGGACGGGCTGTACGACGGCGCCGCCCCGGCCGCCGGGGTGATCGCCGGCATCGGCCGGGTCGCCGGGCGCGAGGTACTGGTGGTGGCGAACGACGCCACGGTCAAGGGCGGCACCTACTACCCGATGACGGTGAAGAAGCACCTGCGCGCGCAGGAGGTGGCCCTGGAGAACCGGCTGCCCTGCGTCTACCTGGTGGACTCCGGCGGGGCGTTCCTGCCGATGCAGGACGAGGTGTTCCCCGACCGCGACCACTTCGGCCGGATCTTCTACAACCAGGCGCGGCTGTCCGCCGCCGGGATCCCGCAGATCGCGGCGGTGCTGGGCTCCTGCACCGCGGGCGGCGCCTACGTCCCGGCGATGAGCGACGAGGCGGTGATCGTCCGCAACCAGGGCACCATCTTCCTGGGCGGCCCCCCGCTGGTGAAGGCAGCCACCGGCGAGGTGGTGACCGCCGAGGAACTGGGCGGCGGCGACCTGCACTCCCGCACCTCGGGCGTGACCGACCACCTCGCCGAGGACGACGCGCACGCGCTCTCCATCGTCCGCACCATCGTGGCCGGGCTCGGCCCGCGCGCCGCCCGGCCGTGGCCGCTCGCCCCGGTCGAGCCGCCCGCGGTCGACACGGCCGGGTTGTACGGCGTGGTGCCGGTGGACCCGCGCACCCCCTACGACGTGCGCGAGGTGATCGCCCGGCTGGTGGACGGCAGCCGGTTCGCCGAGTTCAAGGCCGAGTACGGCACCACCCTGGTGACCGGCTTCGCCCGGATCCACGGCCACCCGGTCGGCATCGTCGCCAACAACGGCGTCCTGTTCGCCGAGTCCGCGCTCAAGGGCGCGCACTTCGTCGAGCTGTGCGACCAGCGCGGCATCCCCCTCCTCTTCCTGCAGAACATCACCGGGTTCATGGTGGGCCGCCAGTACGAGGCCGGCGGCATCGCCAAGCACGGCGCCAAGATGGTCACCGCGGTGGCCTGCACCCGGGTGCCCAAGCTGACGGTGGTGATCGGCGGCTCGTACGGGGCCGGCAACTACTCGATGTGCGGACGGGCCTACTCACCCCGATTCCTGTGGACGTGGCCGAACGCGAAGATCTCCGTGATGGGCGGGGAGCAGGCGGCCTCGGTGCTGGCCACCGTCCGCCGCGACCAGCTGGAGGCCCGGGGCGAGCCCTGGAGCGCCGAGGACGAGGACGAGTTCAAGCGCCCCGTCCGCGAGCAGTACGAGCGCCAGGGCAACGCGTACTACGCCACCGCCCGGCTGTGGGACGACGGCGTGATCGACCCGCTGCAGACCCGCACCGTGCTCGGCCTGGCGCTCACCGCCTGCGCCAACGCCCCGCTCGCCGAACCCCGCCCGTTCGGGGTCTTCCGCATGTGAGGCCCGGCCCGCCGGACCACCGTCAGTGACACGCCGTCAGTGACGCACCCTCAACCCGCCCACCGTTCCCTTCGTGACGGAGGAACACCTCTCATGTTCGACACCGTGCTCGTCGCCAACCGCGGCGAGATCGCGCTGCGGGTGATCCGCACCCTCCGGCGGTTGGGCGTGCGGTCGGTCGCCGTGCACAGCGACGCGGACGCCGACGCCCCGCACGTCCGGGCCGCCGACCTCGCGGTCCGGCTCGGGCCCGCCGACCGGAGCGACAGCTCGGCCGCCGAGACCTACCTGCGGACCGACCTGATCCTGGACGCCGCCCGCCGGACCGGCGCGCAGGCCGTCCACCCCGGCTACGGGTTCCTGGCCGAGAACTCCGCGTTCGCCGGGGCCTGCGCGGAGGCCGGGCTGGTCTTCATCGGTCCGCCGCCGGCCGCGGTGGAACTGATGGGCGACAAGATCAACGCCAAGGAGGCCGTCCGGGCCGCCGGGGTGCCCGTCGTCCCCGGCAGCGAGGAGGGCTCGCCCAGCGACGAGCAGTTGGTCGAGGCGGCGGACCGGATCGGCTACCCGGTGCTGCTCAAGCCCTCGGCCGGCGGCGGCGGCAAGGGCATGCGGCTGGTCCGCGAGCCGGCCGAGCTGCCCGCCGAGCTCGCCGCGGCCCGCCGGGTGGCCCGCACCGCGTTCGGCGACGACACCCTGTTGCTGGAGCGCTGGGTCGACCAGCCCCGGCACATCGAGGTGCAGGTCCTGGCCGACACCCACGGCCGGACCGTCCACCTCGGCGAGCGCGAGTGCAGTCTGCAGCGCCGCCATCAGAAGCTCATCGAAGAGGCCCCTTCCGTCCTGTTGAACCCCCGGACCCGCGCCGCGATGGGCGCGGCCGCGGTGCGCGCCGCCGAGTCCTGCGGCTACACCGGCGCCGGCACGGTCGAGTTCATCGTCCCCGGCGGTTCCGCGGGACCGGACGCGGACGACGTCCTCGACTTCTTCTTCATGGAGATGAACACCCGCCTCCAGGTGGAGCACCCCGTCACCGAACTGGCCGTCTCCGTGGCCGGGCCCGAAGGCCCGCAGCGGTTGGACCTGGTCGAGTGGCAGTTGCGCGTCGCCGCGGGCGAGGCACTGCCGTTCACACAGTCGGACGTCTCCTTCCTGGGCCACGCGATCGAGGCCCGGATCTGCGCCGAGGACCCGGAGCGGGACTTCCTGCCCACCGGCGGTGAGGTACTGCTGCTGGACGAGCCCTCCGGGGAGGGCGTCCGGGTGGACTCCGGAATCGCACCCGGCGACCGGGTCGGCAGCCTGTACGACCCGATGCTCGCCAAGGTGATCGCGTACGGGCCCGACCGCCCGACCGCGATCCGTCGGCTGCGGGCCGCACTCGCCGAGACCTGCATCCTGGGCGTCACCACCAACACCGGCTACCTGCGCCGGCTGCTGGCGCAGCCCGAGGTGACGGCAGGGCGGCTCGACACCGGTCTGGTGGAACGCAGCGCACAGCAGGACGCCTCCCTGCTGAGCTCCCCGTACACCCGTCCCGAATCGATCGACCTGCTCTACTTCGCCGCCGCACTGCTGCGACAGCTCGAACTCGGCCGCGCCGACGCCTCCGACGGCTGGACCGATCCCTTCTCCCTCCCTTCGGGCTGGCGGCTCGGTGGCGAGGCCGCGTGGACCACGCACCGGCTCCGGCTCCCCGGCCGCGACCCGGTCACCGTGCGATGCCGAATGACTACCAGTGGTGAAATCGAGAGCGCTATCGGTTTTCCCGCGACGTCCGCCCCGGAGTGGGAGGTGCGGTTGGACGACGCACCGGTCCGGCGGGCCCGCGCGAGCCGGGCCGGAGACCTGCTGCGCCTTGCGGTTGACGGCCTGCAGGCCACTTTCACGGTCGTCCCGGAACGCACGCCGGACGGCGTCACCCACTGGCTGGGCGCCGACGGGGACGCCTGGCCCGTTCACCCGTTCGACGTAATCGCGGAGCGCGCCGCAGCCGGCGCCGTCCACCACGGCTCCCTCACCGCACCGATGCCCGGCACCGTCACCGTGGTCAAGGTCGAACCCGGCGAACGGGTCCGCCGGGGCCAGCCCCTGCTGGTCCTGGAGGCCATGAAGATGGAGCACGTCATCTCCGCGCCCCACGACGGCACCGTCGACGACCTGCGGGTGGCCGCCGGGGCGACCGTCGGGATGGACGCGCCCCTGGTGACGGTCACCCCGGCCGAGGAACCGGCCGCCCCCGCCCCGTCCCTGCCGGAGGCGGCCCGGTGAACGCCCCGACGACCGAACCGACCGTGCTGGAGCTCGGCCTGCCGCAGCCGGTGCGCGACCCCGGGCTGCCGGCGCGGGTCCGGATCCACGAGGTCGGCGCGCGCGACGGGCTGCAGAACGAGGCCGTCCTCGTCCCCGTCGAGGTGAAGGCCGAGTTCGTCGCCCGGCTCGCCGCCGCCGGGCTGCGCACCGTCGAGGCCACCAGCTTCGTCCGCCCCGAGTGGGTGCCGCAGCTGGCGGACGCGGAGGAGCTGATGCCCCGGCTGGCCGACCTGCCCGCGCGGTACCCGGGGCTGCGGCTGCCCGTCCTGGTGCCCAACGAACGGGGGCTGGACCGGGCGCTGGCCCACCGCGCCGCCGAGGTCGCGGTGTTCGCCAGCGCCACCGAGACCTTCGCCCGGCGCAACCTCAACCGCTCGGCGGACGGGGCGATGGCGATGTTCCGCCCGGTGGTCGGGCGCGCCGCGGACGCGGGCATCCCGGTGCGCGGCTACCTGTCGATGTGCTTCGGCGACCCGTGGGAGGGCCCGGTCCCGGTCGAACAGGTGGTCCGCCACGGCCTGGCGCTGCTGGAGATGGGCTGCGCCGAGCTGAGCCTCGGCGACACCATCGGCGTCGCCACCCCCGGCCACGTCAACGCGCTGATCGAAGCGTTCACCCGTTCCGGTGCTCCGGTCGAACGGCTGGCGGTGCACTTCCACGACACCTACGGGCAGGCCCTCGCCAACACGCTGGCGGCGCTGCGCTGCGGCGTGACCGTGGTGGACGCGTCGGCCGGCGGTCTCGGCGGCTGTCCGTACGCCAAGAGCGCGACGGGCAACCTGGCCACCGAGGACCTCGTCTGGATGTTGAACGGCCTGGGCGTGGAGACCGGCGTGGACCTCGCCGCGCTCGCCGCGACCAGCGGCTGGATGGCCCGTCACCTCGGCCGCCCCAGCCCGTCGAGGACCGTCCGCGCCCTGCTCGGGCCGACCGACTGACCCCTAGACGACCTCCGACTCCCCACCTCCACCAGGCCCACCAGGCCGCGATCCCGGGAGGATCAGCCGTGCTCGACCACCGCCTGAGCAGTGAGTACGAGGAACTCCGCCGCACCGTAGCGGAGTTCGCCAACGACGTGGTTGCGCCGAAGATCGGCGAATACTACGAACAGAACGAATTCCCGTACGACATCGTCCGGGAGATGGGGCGGATGGGCCTGTTCGGGCTGCCGTTCCCGGAGGAGTACGGCGGCATGGGCGGCGACTACTTCGCGCTCTGCCTGGTCCTGGAGGAACTGGCCCGGGTCGACTCCTCGGTGGCGATCACCCTGGAGGCCGCCGTCTCGCTCGGCGCGATGCCGATCCACCTGTTCGGCACCGAGGAGCAGAAGCGCGAGTGGCTGCCGAAGCTGACCTCCGGCGAGGTGCTCGGCGCCTTCGGCCTGACCGAGCCCGAGGGCGGCACGGACGCCGGGGCGACCCGGACCACGGCGCGCTACGACGAGGCCACCGACGAGTGGGTGATCAACGGCAGCAAGTGCTTCATCACCAACTCCGGCACCGAGGTGACCGGGCTGGTGACCGTCACCGCACTGACCGAACCGATCACACATTCGAGTGATGGGTCGTCAAATCACTCGCCCACCAGGGAAATCTCCTCCATCATCGTTCCCACTGGGACTCCCGGGTTCCAGGTGTCGAAGAAGTATTCGAAGGTCGGGTGGAACGCCTCGGACACCCGCGAACTGTCCTTCACCGACTGCCGGGTGCCCGCAGCCAACCTGCTCGGGCGCCGCGGCCGCGGTTACGCCCAGTTCCTGCGCATCCTCGACGAGGGCCGCATCGCCATCGCGGCCCTGGCCACCGGCCTGGCCCAGGGGTGCGTCGACCAGTCGCTCTCGTACGCCGCCACGCGCCGCGCCTTCGGCCGGCCGATCGGCGCCAACCAGGTCATCCAGTTCAAGCTCGCCGACATGGAGACGCGCGCACACACCTCCCGCCTGGCCTGGCGGGACGCCGCCTCCCGGCTGCTGCACTCCGAGCCCTTCAAGAAGGAGGCAGCCATCGCCAAGCTGTACGCCTCCGAGGCCGCGGTCGACAACGCCCGGGAGGCGACCCAGATCCACGGCGGATACGGCTTCATGAACGAGTACCCGGTCGCCCGCATGTGGCGCGACTGCAAGATCCTGGAAATCGGAGAAGGCACTTCGGAGGTCCAACGGATGCTCATCGCCCGCGAACTCGGCATGACCACCTGACCCAGCGCCCTTCCTTCCACGTCCTGACCCGGCTCCCGCTCTGACCTGCCGGACCGGACCTCTCCAGCGGCCCGACCCGCAGCGGTCCGACCCGTAGCGGTCCGATCCGTAGCGGGCAGCTCGGTGCCGGTCAGGACGGGAACGGGGGCAGGGCCGACGCCCCGGCGTCGCTGTCGATCTGGTCGTAGCGCTCCAACGCCAGTTGGAACGCCGTCGGTTGGATGCGCACCGCGCCGGAGAACGGCCCGCTCATCACCGCCACCATGCTCACCCCGAACGCCACGGAGGCGCCCACGAAACACATCAGCACCAGGTTCCGCGGATTGGAGGTCAGCCCGATCACCGAGGGGGTGGCCAGCACGAACACCGCCCCCACCAGCAGGCCGCCGATCGCCAGGACGGGCACCGACGCACGGAGATCACCCAGCCGTGCGTTCCGCTTGGCGTTGACCTCGGACAGGCTCCGCAGCACATCGGTCCGAGCACTCGCCTCGGTCTGACTGTGCACCGCGGCCTGGTCGACGGCGGCCCGCACCTGGTCGACCGCCCTCCAGGCGGCCAGACTTCCGGTGCCGTGCTGCATGGCGGCCCACTCGTCGTCGATCACCACCCTGGTGTAGGCCCGCAGCCTCTCCCGCACCACGGGCCGGTCGACACCGGGCAGGCCGCCCGCGGTCCAGTACGCCTCCGTGAGGGCCCGCGACTCCTCATAGGTGTGCTGGCGAGCCGAGTTCAACTGCTGCCAGGTGCCGGCAATGCTGAACCCCAGGAAGAGCGCGAAGAAGCCGAGGATCGCCGCCCCGGCGAAGGACAACGCCTGCGGCGTCGTCGACCCTTCGCGCGCCCGCCTGGTCCGTCCCAGCAGCAGACCGATCACCAGCGCCAGCGCCGCCCCCGACACGGCGGCGAGGGCGACGGTCAGCACGGGGGCCCGGCCAGGCCCGCGCCCGCACGCGCGCTCGTGTCCGTACCTGCACCTGCACCTCCACCGGTGCCCGTGCTCGTGCTGTTTGCGCTGCTCGGCAACGACAATGCCGCCGCCGAGCAGGTCGGAGCCCTTCTCGGGCCGCCGGCCGCTGGAGCCCGCTCCGGCTCGATCCTTGACTCGACAACAGTTGCGCTTTCAAGAGTGCTCGCACCGGTGACGTCCCCGAGTGCCCCGCCGAACGCAGCCGTGACCGCGAACACGGCTGTCGCTCCTCCGGGGCACGGACCGAGCACGCTCCGCACCGCCTTCACGGCCGACGCCTCCGCCGCCGTCATCAGCGCCGTCATCGCCGCCCCCGATTCCGGGTGGTGAACGCCGCAGCCAACACACACAGCACCGGGAGGAGGATCGCCAGCAGGAGCATCATTACTTCGGTCCCGTCCCACGAGTCGTCCTCTTCGCCGGGGGGCCAGTCCTCCACCGCGTACTGGCTCTCTCCCCGCCTGCCCGCAGACCCGCCCGCAGTGGGCCCCACCTGCTGCGAGCCGACGGCTGAGCCGGTCTCCTGACCGGACGCCCCGCTCGGGCCGGACGAGGTTCCGGATGCGGACGCGGGTGCGGACGCGGGTGCGGACGCGGATACGGGCGTGCCCGGATTGACCGCCGCAGCACCAACGGGGCTTCCCGCAAGCGGAGTTACCGCACCGGCCGGGCCGGGGGCGGCGAAGGGTGAAGCCGACCGGGCGAAGGCGGTCCCGCCCGGGAGCAGTGCCGGTGCCTGTCCGGGGAGGAACGGTCCGAGCATCTGCCCCGCCGTGGCAGGGGCACCTGCCACGGGCTGGACCTGTTCCGCGCTACCGGGCTGCTGTCCTGCGGCAGCAGCCGGCTGGGCTCCCGGGGGGACGGACACCGGGAACAGTCCTGGCGGAACGCTGTCCCCCGAGGTTCCCGAAGGGGTCCCCGCGCCAGCAGCCCCCGGGCCAGCTCCGGGGCTCGCGACACCGCCGGGGCCCGTACCTACCCCTGTTCCAGCTCCGGCGGCGGTACCGGTTCCGGTGCCAGGACCGGCTCCGGTGCCGGGAGCGGTTCCGGTGCCGGGACCGGTTCCGGTGCCGGTGCCGGGAGCGGGGCTGGCGGCGGAGCCCGCTCCCGGGCCGGGGCCCGTCCCGGTGGTCGCGGGGCCGCCCGGTTCCGGGCCGGACGGGACCGGCTGCAGACCGTCGTAGGCGCCGTCGGCCTCGGCGGAGACCCGTCGGGGTGCCTGGCGGCTGCCGTCCGGCCCGATGGTCGCGTCGTCCGCCAGACCGTCCGCACGGGCCGTACCGGTCTGGCGTCCCGGGCGGGCGGTACCGGTCGCGCGGCAGTCCACGGCCTGTCCGGGGGTGAGGGTGTGCCCACCGTCCGGGCCCGCACAGTTCACCGTGCCCAGGCCGGGCAGTCCTTCGGTGACCGAGGCGGCGGTGACCGGGACGTCGCCGAACGCCTCCAGGCGGTACTGGAGTTCAACGGTCCCGCCGACAGCGGCCACCGCCCTGGTCGCCGGGCGGGCGCGGGCGGTCCGAACGGTTTCGGTCACGACGCCCTGGAGTTCGCGAGCATCGGGGAGCTCGGGAGGCCGGCCCGGGGATCCGCTCGGGGATTCACCCGTGGATCTCTCGGAGGCTTCGGGGCCGTCGACCGACGCCGTCCGGGACACGGCTCGGCGGGACAGGCCCGTCCCGGCGGGCGCACCCACCCGGGTGAGCCGGAGCCCCGCCGTGATGCCCAGGTAGCCGGCGGGTGCGTCGGCGTGTGACTGCGGCAGGTGGTTCGGCGCGTCGGCGACCGCCGAGACCTGGGTGGACTGCGGCCCGGGCGCGACGGTGAAGGTGGCGGTGCAGTCGAGGGCGCCACCGGGCGGAATGTTCCGGTCGGCACCGCAGGAGAGCTGTCCGCCGGGAAGCTGGGGGTCGTTCAGCAGCACGCCGCCGAGCGGGTACTCGGCGTGGTTGCTCAGGTGGTACGTGCGGGTGGCCGACTCCCCCACACGCAGCCGTACTGCGGGATCGGTGCTGCTGTTGGTGCTGACGCTCAGCCGCAGTTCGTTGCGCACCTCGCCGCCCCGGGTGGCGGCCGGATCCGACGTCCAGGCGCCGAGGACGACGGGGGCCAGCAGCGCGGCCCCGAGCACGGCAGGCACGGGGCGGCGGGGCGCGGCCGCTGCGACGCGTCGCTCGGCGGTCAGTACGTCGATATGACGATTGGTCACCTTGGCATGATCGATCAAACACTCGACCGGTCACCGGTACGGCGCACCGGAGCAAGCGGGAACGACTCGATCGGCCGATACCGCCAGGTCACCGCCCCCGGGCGCGGGCAGGGACGCGGGCCGGACCCGGGCGTGCACGCAGGCACAGGCGTGGACACAGACGTGGACACAGACAGGGAAGCGTGCGGCCGGGGCAAGCCGCTCCCACCCCTCCGGTCCGTTCGGGGCTGCCCCGGGGCGACCGGTCAGGGGATGACGATCACCGGACGGTTGGCGCGGCGGGCGAGGCGGCCGGAGACGGAACCGAAGATCTTGCCGAGCAGGCCGTGGGTGCTGCCGACCACGATGGCGTCGGCGGCGTACTCGCGGCCGACCTCCTCGATCTCGTGGCAGATGTCCCCGCCCCGCTCGACCAGGATCCAGGGGACGCCGGAGAGGAAGTCGGCGCAGGCGAGTTCGAGGCCGAGGATTTCGGTGCGCTGGTCCGGGAGGTCCACGAAGACGGGCGGTTCGCAACCGGCCCAGACGGTGGCGGGGAGCCGGTTCGCGACGTGCACGATCACCAGGCCGCAGCGGGAGCGGCGGGCCATGCCGACGGCGTAGGCCAGGGCGCGCTCGCTGGAGAGCGAGCCGTCGAAGCCGACCACCACGCCGTGCTGGAACTGCGGGTCGCAGGCGCGCGAGCCGTGTTCCTGGAGTTGGGGTTCGCCTTCGCCGTCGCGGCGGCCGACGGTGGGACGGGCTCGGTCGGTCATCGCGTCCTCCGCAGTACCGGGAGTGTCGTTCCCGGGGGTGTCGCGTTCGGGGGTGTCACGTTCAGGGGTGCCGCACCCTGGGGCGCGGCGGTGCGCGGCCCGTCCGGACGGGCGGATGCGTCCGAACGGGGCGGCCCGACCCGTCCGGCCGGCGCGAGGGCCGGACGGTGCCGGACGGGGGTCCGGGTCCGCGTCCCGGTCGGAGTCCAGACCCGCGCCCCGGTCGGGGGGCCGGGCGTCCGGACGGCGCGGTGGATCGGCGAGCGGCGGAGTGCCGAAGCCCTCGACGACGGACCTGCCGTCGTGCGGGCTGCCGTGGGCAGAAGCGGAAGGCTCATGACCGGCCATGGCTCAAAACTCTTCAACTGAAGCGGGCCTACACGGGGGGACTCGGCGGCGAACCGTCCGGCCCCGGTGACAGGAACGGCGGCGGCGGGAATGCGTCCGGGAACGACTACCACCGTTGGCGACCTGTGCCTTTCAGAGTACGGCTCGGAACGGGCCCCGCCCAGCGACGGCGCCCTCGTGCGACCAGGTTCCCGCTTGTGGGGGAAGCACATGCCCAGACGTGCGCCCCCCGTACGACGGGTTCCCAGGAGCTTGACCGACGACATGCGCTGCGCGCAACAGTGCGCCGACACAACGTGACCCGACTGTCATCGCCCCTGCCCGCAGGCGGTGCACGGGAGTTGCCCGGCCGACGGACCCCTCCGGACATCGAGCCGGATGTCGGTCCGGACGTCGAGCCGGACGCCGGACCGGGTGCCGGGTCGGGATCGCTCGCACACTGTCCGGTACGGGCCAACACGCCACCCGATCCGCCCGATGATCGGACGGGCGGCCGAACCGGGACGGCTCCTTTTCGGATCATGGTCCGGGTTGCGTGCGTACCATCCGGATTCGGCCAATTCGCGGAAATTCCAACCGCCTTTGGCAATTGCCACGTGCATACGAGTCGGCCGCTGGCAGCATGCTCGGCATGCCCCTGCTCCTGCTCGACCTCGACAACACCCTGCTGCCCAGGGACGCCGCGTTCCGGGCGTGGGCGGAGGACTTCCTCGCCGAGAACGGCCTGCCCGCCGGCGACCTCGACTGGCTGGTCATGCTCGACGGCAGCGGCTACGTGCCGCGCAGCACGGTACTGGGTGCGGCGAAGCGCCGCTACGGCTTCGATCGTTCGGTCGATTCGATGCTCGCGCACTACCGGCTCGGCATCAACTCGCACATCCAGTGCCCGGATTCACACATCGCGGCACTCCGGAAGGCACGCGAGGCGGGATGGACGCTAGGAATCGTCAGCAACGGCGGAACGCTCCCCCAGTTGGAGAAGATCCGACTGACCGGGCTCGCCTCCCTGGTGGACGGTTGGGTCATCTCGGAAGAGGCTCGCTGCCTCAAACCGGACCCGCTGATCTTCGAGATCGCGGCACGACGGTGCGGCTTCCGGCCCACGGGGGACTGGAGGGCACAGACCTGGATGGTCGGCGACTACGGTCCGGCCGACATCGCGGGGGCGGCGGCCACGGGACTGCGCAGCGCGTGGCTGAGCCACGGACGGCCGTGGGCCGAACGGGCCTACCGTCCGACGATCAGTACGCCGAGCCTGCCGGAAGCGGTAGGGGTGATCCTCGCCAAGTCCGAACTGCCCACCGCTGGACGGGGGTTCGCCGCAGCCGCAGCAGGGCGCACCCCGCTCTCGCGCGGCCACCTCGCCATCCCGGCCTCCCGGCTGGCCCCGACCGCCGCCCGGCTCGCCCCGAGCACCCCCGGCACCCCGCTCCCCCAGCCGACCGCCCCGCCGCTCTCCCCGGCGGTCCCCCTGTCCGTACCCCTGGCGAAGGCCGTACCGCTCGCACCGCCGGCCACCTCGGCGGCCACGGGCTGAACCACCCGCCCTGCGCCACCGCGCGCCGCTCCGGCCCACCCCGGCGGGTCAAACCGTTTCGCTCCACCTTCTGCCCTCGGTACCCATACTTCCGCCTTTGGCACTGAAGCAAATTGCCCGGAGAGTCACTGAACGGTGGTGTTCACCTCGGCACCGAGGCTGCTCAGGAGGTCAAGGCGATCCGTGGTCGCGCTGCTCAGCGTGCAGCAGGAGCAGTCGACTCCGCCCCACAGAGGCGAGCACTTCGCCTTCGAGTTCCAGTCGGCCCCTGCGGGGCGCGGGGCGGCCTTCCGTCCGTTGGCGCGGACGGAGATCTCGTGCCGATCTCAGCATTCGGCGAACTCAGCTCCGGAGAAACGGAGTTACTGCAGGAAAGCGGCAATCCGGGGGCCGTGGGGTGGGTGGCGCGGGCGGCCCGGAGGTTGGCAGTGTGGACCCGGAGCGAGATCGTCGTGCTGCCCGACCGGGAAGCGGGCCCGGGCCCCGGGGGATGGCGAACCAGCCCGGGGGGCAGTTGCGGGCAGCGGGTGGCACCACGGAGAGGCCGCCGAAGACCACGGCGGACAGCGGGTTCCGGGCAAGGACGTCGCCGAGGCCGGAGATCACCTGCGCGGGACGTCGCGCGGCCGGTCGAGGATCGGCAGCAGTCTGGGTTGCACATGGTCCAACGGGCTGTGACGGAGCGGTGGTTGGCGCCGGACCAGGTGGGAGAGGTGGCCGCGCGCGTCCCCGGTCAACCGCAGGGACCGGACAGGGCGGCAAGCAGCTGCGGGAGCGTGGGGTCGCGGCGCTGTTCGAGCCGCACGCAGTGGTCGACGGCGAGTCCGGCCAGGCGAGCAACCTCCTCCGGCGGAGTCCGAGGATGCGGCGGCGGGCACGGATGACGCAGCGGGCATGAGGACGGCGGACACGGCCACGGTCGGCACGGGGATCTCGGGCGGTGACGGCCGGCACCGGGCGAGCGCCGGTGACCGAGCAGGTCGGTCGTTGGCTGGTGCCCCGCGGCTGGCGGGGTGGGCCGGCCCGGAGCGGTGCGGGTGCTGGTGCGGGACGCGGCGGCGGGAGGCCGGGGTCGGGGTGGTGGTCGACGACCCGTGCCAGGAAGCGGACCGGCGGCGGGCGCCGGACGGCGTGGACGTGGCACAGGCCGTGCAGCGGACCACGGCCGTCCCATGCCCTCTCCGGGCGCACCTTCAACGTCGTGGACGACTCCTCGCTAACCGCGTGGGCCACGTACCGACTCAACGGTCTGGTGCACCAGTTGGGTTCGGCCGCCGACCCGTCGCACCCCGACCCGTCGCATCCCGGGGCGGCGGAGCTGGAAGCGGCGGGCACCGCACCCCTCGAACCGCGAGAAGGCATGGTGTCGGCCGAGTACGCGGTCCCGGGCTGCCCCGGCTCGCTCTCGGTCGGCCCTGTGGTCGCGTCCGTTCCCGGGGGGCGGGTACCCGGCGGGGGCGTGGTGGAGGAGGGGTCGGATTCGGACGAATGTGCGGCGGGTGGGGCGGCGGGGTGGATCGGCGGAGCGGCCGGGGTCAGTGGGGTGGCTGGGGTTGGTGGGGCACAAGTGGAACAGCGAGTTCTAAGTGACGGATTGTGAGGTGAGGAGCGTTCAGGAGTGGCCGGTTCAGGCCGAGCAGGGGGGCTGACGGGGCGCGGGGATCATGGCTCAGGTGTGCGCTGTGGCGCATGGAAGACGGTTTCACGCCCCCGATTCGAACCGTATGTTTTCGGCCAACTTGCGCCGCTGCCCTGCCGTTCGGGCAAATCCGCAGCACACAGCGGACGGTGGGTGCACCCTCGACGGGCGAATCGCCGGGGCGTCGTGCGACAACCGGCCACGCTTGTTCGCGCCCCCTTCACAGCGGGGTCGACGGGTGCCACGCTTCGTGATCGAATGCTTCACGCCAAATTGCCATGTCGACATAGCGTCGGATGGTGAACTTGTCACAACGGCAACGGTCCACCAAGTAGATTCGATCTTGGCTCGCAGAGCGGCAGCCGAGACCACCACACCACCGAGGGGGCTGGAGCGCCTTGAGCAGGGTGAGCAGGAGCGACGCGGGTCCTGAAAGCGGCCGTCAGCAGTCGTCCCATCCCGGTGGCACGGCGAGACTCGGCAAGTTCGGTGGCACCTCGGCGGGTTCGCCGACCGGCGGACCGGCCGGCGGACCGACCGGCGCTCCGAACGGCGGTCAGCTCCACGGTGGTTCCGGCCCGATGACGGGTGCTCAGTACCCCTCGGCCCCGTCCCCCGCCGCGACCGGCTCCGGTCACGGTGGTCACGGCAACCACGGCGGGCTCGCCCCGGGCGGGCACGGGGGTGCGGGCACGGCGACGGACGTGCTCTCCGCCGCCTCCGGCCCCGGTGCGCTGTCCTCCCCGCGCAAGCTCGCGGGCCGGCGCCGCCGGGAGACCGTCGCGGTGCTGCTGTTCAGCGGGGCGCCGATCTTCGAGAGTTCGATCCCGCTGTCGGTCTTCGGCGTGGACCGGCAGGACGCCGGCGTCCCCCGCTACCGGCTGCTGGTGTGCGCCGGCGAGGAGGGCCCGCTGACCACCACCGGCGGGCTGACGCTGACCGCCCCGTACGGGCTGGAGGCGCTCTCCCGGGCGGGCACCATCGTGGTCCCGGCCTGGCGGTCGATCTCGCAGCCGCCGCCGGTCGAGGCGATCGCGGCGCTGCGCAAGGCCCACCACGAGGGCGCCCGGATCATCGGCCTGTGCACCGGCGCCTTCGTGCTGGCCGCCGCCGGGCTGCTGGACGGACGTCCGGCCACCACCCACTGGATGTACGCGCCGACGCTGGCGAAGCGCTACCCGCGGGTCCACGTCGACCCGCGCGAGCTGTTCGTGGACGACGGCGACGTGCTCACCTCCGCCGGCACTGCGGCGGGCATCGACCTGTGCCTGCACGTGGTCCGCAGCGACCACGGCGCCGAGGCCGCCAACGCGCTGGCCCGCCGACTGGTGGTGCCCAACCGCCGCGGCGGCGGAGGTCAGGCCCAGTACATCGACCAGTCTTTACCTGAGGAGATCGGCAACGACCCGCTGGCCGAGGTGGTCACCTGGGCGTTGGAGAACCTCAACCAGCAGTTCGACGTGGAGGTCCTGGCGGCCCGCGCCTACATGTCGCGGCGCACCTTCGACCGCCGGTTCCGCACCCTGACCGGCAGCGCGCCGCTGCAGTGGCTGATCACCCAGCGGGTGCTGCAGGCGCAGC
>NZ_JBSGET010000114.1:0-27062 GCF_053603035.1 Kitasatospora sp. NPDC004272
GCTTGAGCAGTTCGAAGATCCGGGCGGCGGTGTCCGGCACCTCGGGCTGCCCCCGCTCGGCGCCGGCCGCCACCCCGCCGGGCGCGCCCTGCTCTCCTGGCTGGAGGACGCCCGCGCCCCCCGGCTGTGCCGCCTCACCGGCTCCTCCGGCAGCGGCCGCACCCACCTGCTGACCTGGCTCGCCGCCGCCTGCCCGCCCGACCACCCGCGCCCCGGCCGCCGGGTGCACGCCCTGCTGGACGCCGAGGGCCTGACGGTCCGCTCGGCCACCGCCCGGCTCGCCGACCTGCTCGGCCTCACCGCCGCGGAGCCCGCCGAACTGCTCGAAGCGCTCCAGGACGGCACCCCCCGCACCATCGCGGTCACCGACCTCGACCGGGCCGGCAGCCCCCGGCTGCCCGACCTGCCCGAGCGCCTCGCCCGCGAGCTCCTCGTCCCGCTGCTGTCCGTGCCCTGGCTGCTGCTGGTCGTCGAGGCCGCCGACGGCCCCGCCGCCGACGCGCTGACCGCCGCCGCCCCCACCGGCGCCGTCCTCGACCTCGACCAGCCGCAGTGGACCGACCCCGGCAAGTACGCCGCCTGGTGCGCCGGGCTCACCGGCCACCCCGTCGACCCGGCCGCCACCCACCCCAGCCCCGGCCTGGCCCAGCTCGCCGCCCGCACCCCCGACGCCGCCCCCGACCCGGCCCGGCCGCCCGCCGAACGCGCCGCCGCCCTCGCCGCCGCCTGGTGGAAGGCCGTCCCCGACGCGGAGCGCGCCGCGCTCGCCGCGCTGGCCGCCGCCGAGGGCCCGATCAGCACCGAGCTGTGGGCCTCGCTGCCCGGCGCCGACGGCCCCGCGGTCGCCGCCGCCGCCGACCTGCTGCCGCCGCCCCCGGTCGCCGACCGCTGGCGGCTGCGCCCCCAGCAGCTCGCCGACCTGGTCACCGCCGACAGTCCGCCGGTCGACCACGCCGCCGTCATGTGGGGGGTGGCCGCCGGCATCCCCGCCCGCCCCGACGGCGGCCCCGACCTCGCCGCCAGCGACCCCGAACGGCTCGCCCTGCTGGTCCGGCACGCCGTCGCCGAGGACCCGGGCACCCCGATGCTGGCCGAGATCGACCTGCTGCTGCACGCCGAACCCGCCACCGTCACCGCCGCGTTCCAGCTCGCCGAGGACGCCGGGGCGCCGCCCACCCCGCTCGCCGAAGCCTGGCGCCGGGCCGCCCCCGACCGGGCCGCCACCGCGCACCCCGCCGACCGGGCCGCCGTCCTGCACGCCCACCTCACCGGCCGCCAGGACGAGGCCGCCGCGCACTGCGCCGAACTCGCCCGGCGCACCGACACCCGCTGGCGCGCCGTCTGGCAGCACGTCCCCGACCGGGGCCCGTGCGCCGCCACCCAGGGCCTCGGCCCGTTCGCGGGCCAACTGCTGCTCGCCGACGGCGCCGGGCTGCACCTCGCCGACCCGGCCACCGGACGGCTCCTCGGCGCCCCCGAACCGCTGGCCGAACCCCACCCGCGGGCCCTGACCGCCACCCCGTTCGGCGGCGCCCTGCTGCTCAACGCCTCCGGCCGGCTGCGCTCGCTCGGCGTGCGCGGCGCCGAGGGCGTCCCGGACGGCGCGCTGGCCGCCCTGGACGCCTGCACCGCCGTCGCCGCCCACGAGGACGTCATGGTGTTCGGCCGCCCCGACGGCCTGATCACCTACAGCGAGGTCTCCACCGGCACCGCCCACCAGCCCGAACGCCCGCTGCACGAGGGCCCGGTCACCGCCCTCGACGTGGCCCCCGCCGACGGCGGCAGCCTGGTCGCCAGCGGCGGCGAGGACGGCCGGGTCTGGACCTGGATGCCCGGCCGTCCGCCGCTGCCCGCCCCCGTCGACCAGCGCCCCCGCCCGGTCACCGCCGTCGCCCTCGGCAACACCCCCGCCGGGCTGCTGCTCGCCGCCGCCTGGTCCGACGGCCTGCTCCGGCTGCGCCGCTGGGGCGAGCGGCACCGGGGTGCCGACATCCGCCTCGGCTCGGCGGTCCGCACCCTGGCGGTCACCCCCGACGGCCTGGTCGTCGCCGCCCTGCCCGGCTCGGTGCTCGCCCTGACCCTGGTCGGTTGAGCGGCCGGCCCGGCCGTGTTGAAAGTTGACGGCATCGCCGAGAACTTCAACGAAAGACCGGGTCATTCACCATTTCCGGTTGGTTCCTGATCGAGTTTGAGCAGTGGAAGGACATTGGGCGTCAATGAAGCCGCCGGTCCTTCCCCCTCAACGGATGAATCCTCCTGCGATGCCGCTGAACGCGAACATCGTGAACCGCGAACCAAGTCCGACCGGAAACGAGAAATCGATGTCTGAACACCGTGACGGGGTCGACCACGTGGAGAGGGAGTGCGCCGCCCTCGCCGGGCTGCCCGCGGCCCAGCGGCTGGCCGAACTGGAGAAGCTCTGCCGCCGCACCGAACGGACCCTCGGCCGGGCCGTCCTCGACACCGCCGCCGAGGTCTACGAGCAGGGCCACGACAGCGACCTGCACCGCTCCCCGTACGCCTACGGATACCTGCGCCGCAGCCTCGGCTTCCGCGCCGAACACCGAACGGACGGCTGACCGTTGTACACCTACATGTGCCGCACCCGCTGGGGCGACATGGACGCCTTCGGCCACGTCAACAACCTCAAGGTGCTCCAGTACGTCCAGGAAGCGGTCTACTGCCTGCTGTACGACGACACCGAGGGCCAGGACCTCTTCGAGGACGGGTTCATGATCGCCCGCCACGAGATCGACTACCGCTCCCCGCTCTACCACTGCCCCACCCCGCTGCCGGTGCAGATCTGGGTGGAGCGCCTCGGCCGGTCCTCGATCAGCACCACCTGCGAGGCCCGTCGGCGCGGGCAGATGGTGTTCCAGGCCCGGACGGTCACCGTGCCGACCGACGCCGCGACCCGGCGCAGCCGCCCGCTGCGCGAGGTCGAACGCCAGCACCTCAACCGCTACCGGGTCCGCCCCACCGGCCCCGTCGCCCCCGTCGCCCCCGTCGGCCGTGTCCCCGTGCGCTCCACCGGCCGGATCAGGGTCCCCGCCCTCGGCGAGCGCGAGCGCGACTACGAGCACGAGTACGGGCGCGAGCGCGCCTGCTGAGCCCGCCCGCCGGGCACCCGTCCCGGACGCTCCACGGGAACACCCTCCCCGCCCCGGGGAGGAGCACCGCCGGCCCCGGCCCGGGTACCCCACCCGGCCCCGGGGCCGGCCCCGTTCCGGCCCGCCGCCACCCCCACCGCCACCCCGCCCGCACCGCGCCGACCAGCGGTTTCAACACCGCGACGACTTCAACCGGAGCCCTCCGCCCGCTCCCGCGCGCCGGGCCGCGCCACCCCGATACTGCTGCCGGGAGACCGGGGAACCCGGCGGCGCGGCGGCACCGCGTCCACCGGGACGGTCGCCCGTGCCCTGGTACGTCGTCCGGGCGGCCCCGCGCGCCCGCGAAGCGGAAAGAAACCCATGCCCAACCCCTGCCCGTCCGGCCCGCCCCGCACCTCCGGCCCCGCCGGCTCCGGCACCACCCCCGCGCCCGGCACGAGACCCGCCGCCACCCCTGCGGTCACCGCCGCCACCGCCGTCACCGCCGTCACCGCCGTCACCGCCGGCGCCGCGAAGCCGGGCACCGCCACCGCGAAGCCGCGCACCGTCGCCGTCACCCACCGGCAGGGCAGCCGCGTCCTGACCCGGGCCGACGTCACCGGTGGCGGCGGCGAGGTGCTCGCCGCCGCCACCGCGCTGATCCTGATCCGCCCCGTCCCGGCGGGCCCCGACGCGGGCCCGGAAGCCGGGCCCGTCAGCTGACCGGCCCGGTGGGGCCGGGCCCGGCCGGGTCCGGCCCCACCGGGAGCGGGGCAGCCGGGGGCGGGGCGGCCCCGCCGGGCGGAACGCCAACCGCCGTGCGCCGCACGGCTCCCGGCTCCGGGGGCGGCTCCGGGACCGGCTCCGTAACCGGGCCCCGGACCTGCGGGGGAACGGGTCGGATCAGCGGGTAGTACGAGGGATCGTTCATGGCCCCAATTGATCACCGCCGCCCCCGCCCGCCAAGCACCCCGCCCGTACGGCTCACCCCGCCGCCGGGCCGCGCCCCCGCCTGCCCGCGCCACCTGCGCCACCCGCGCGAGCCCCGCCCGGACTCTCCCGTCCGGGGCGCCGACCCGTCCGGACCCGCCCGGGGGTCAGCCGCCCAGCCGGGTGAACCGCCCCTCCAGCCGCGACAGTTGCAGCGCCGTCGCCGGGGACCGCAGCGCGTCCTGCCGCTCCCGGAAGTTCGCGTACGCCCGCCGGGCCTGGTGGATGTTCCCCGAGTCCAGCTCCAGGTGCGCCAGTTGCAGCAGCGAGACCCCGATCGTCCGGTGCTCGCCCGGCGGCCGGGCCCGCAGCGAGGCCCGCAGGTAGGACAGCGACAACTCGGTGGCCCGCAGCGAGCGGTGCACCTGCGCGGCCTGGTACAGCAGGGCCGGCTCCGGGTACCGCTGCGGGCCGCCCTCCGCGGCCGCCCGCCCCGCCCAGTGCTGCGCCCCTTCCAGGTGCTTCAGGGCCGGCCCGGACCGGCCCAGCAGCCGGGCCGCCGCCACCGCCTGCTGGGCCAGCACGAACGCCCGCACGCCCGGCGCCGCGTCCGGCGGCAGGTGCTCGGCGGCCGCGTCCGCCAGCCGGGCCGCGTACGCCTGGTGCCCGAGCGCCCCGGCCTGGGTGCTCTGGTCGCGCAGCGCCATCGCCTGGGCCGGGCCGTCCTGCGCCTCGGCCGCGAGCTGGTACGCCAGCCGGTAGTGCCGCTGGGCCTCGCCGTGCCGGTTGTCGTCGGTGTACGTCCGCCCGACCAGGCGGACCAACTGGGCGGCCGCGACCAGGAGTTCGCGGTGCCGGGGCCCGCCGGCCGGGGACTTCGCCCAGGGCAGCACGTGGTCGCGCAGGTAGCCCAGCAGCAGGCCCCGGGCGATCGCCCCGCCGTACCCGTCGTAGTGCCGGGCACCGAACGCCGTCATCTCCCGCACCGCCTCCACCTGCCGCGCCCCCACCCGCTCCGGCCCGGCGCGGCGGGCGACCGGGACCGGCGGCGGACGGTGCGCGGAATCCGCCGCGGCCCCGGGTTTCACCGGCGGACGGGGGGAGGGCAGCATCCGGATCTGGAACAGCGGAGGCTGAAACGTTTCGTCCTGCGGCTCGTCGGAATTCGGCCAGGAATGCAGCCGGCGCAGCCCGGTCAGGGCGTCCGCCGGATCCCGCTCGGGCTCCTCCGCCAGGGAGGGGTCGGCGGGTTGCAGGCCCAGCTCGCCGCGCGAGACCGGGCGGCCCAGCCGCCGGGCGAACGCCTCCTCCAGCAACTGCGGCCCCGGCGGTCGGGGCTGGGTGCCGGACAGCCAGTGCGCCACCGTCGTCCGGTCGTAGCCCACGCTGAAGCCGCTCTCCCGCGCCACCTTCTGCAGCGCGGCCGCCAGCGCGGGGCCGTTCCACCCGGCCTCCGCCATGCAGCCGCGCAGCGCGCTGTTCGGACCACGGGTGTGCGGCATCGACAACTCCTCGCGCGGACCACTTAAGGGGTTGGCCTCAGAATAACGGGCGCCGCCGACGGCGAATACCGATTTCCGCCAAGCGCGGAATGTTCAACGCGCGGGAACGGGAACCGACACTGCGCCGCGGATCTTCGTTCGGTGGCGAAGGAGTGATTCCCGGGCGCCTGGGGGGAGTTCCGGCCCCCGCGGAATACGATGACCGGACCGGAATACGATCACCCGCCCCGGCCGCCCTATTCGAACTTCTCTGCGCCCCCCGCCTCCTCCAGCATCCGCCGCAGCAGGCCCTCGGTGTCCAGGAACCGGTGCTCGCCGCCGGACGGGACCAGGCGGTGGGTCAGCTCAAGGAAGCCGCGGACCGGTTCGGCCGGGGTGCGCAGCACCGCGGTCTGGCCGGGCGTGCTCAGCGCGATCGCCAGCAGGTCCCCGTCCGCGGTCGAGCGGCGGATCGTCACGTCCCCGACCCCGGCCCACCCCTCCAGCCCGTCCACCAGCAGCTCCCGGGCGAACAGCCAGGTGATCGGCTCCTCCAGGTCCACGTGGCAGTCCAGGTGCACGGCGTACGGGTCGGCCCGGTGGTAGCGCAGCCGGGCGGGCACCGAGACCCGCAGCCCCGGGCACGGCGAGACCATCACGTCCAGCAGCAGCACGCAGTCCGGCTCGCCGTTGCGCCGCAGCCACGCGCGCGGGGTGTTCTGCTGGCTCACCGGGCCTCCCTCGGGCGCACGACGGACGGGACGACGGACGGGACGGCGGACAGGGCGGGTGCGGGGTCGGGCGCGGGGCCGGGGCTGGGGCCGGGATCGGCGGCCGGGGGAGCCGGGGCGGCCACGGCGGCCACGGGGTTCGCGGGGTTCGCGGTCTCCGGGGCCGGTCCGGGGTCGGGCGGCGGCGGGGAGAGGTGCTCCCGCACGGCGGCCGGGTGGGCGGAGAACCGGGGCGGGGCGACCAGCCGGGACCACTCGTGGTCCCGGCGACCGGGCACGGTACGTCCGGACTGGTGCCAGAGGGTCACCAGCCGTGCGTAGATGGGGGCTTGCTGAATCGTTTCGTCGCGGACGCCCATCGGGGCCCAGGGGTCGGCACTCACGTCCGGGGATAACGACCGAACCCGGGGGCGGTCACGGCGTTCGTCCGACCGCCGGGCCGGACGGGTGCGATCCCGCCGCCGCCGGGGCCCGAACGGCCCGCGCCGACCCGTCCCACTCGTCCCACTCGTCCGGGTCGGTCGGGCGGTTGGGACGGTTGGGGAGGTACGGGCCGTCCGGGCGGGTCGGGCCGCCGACGGGGCGTCAGGCCCCGGCGGGGGCGGTCGTCGCGGCCAGCGCCCGGGCCCGGTCGAAGGCGCGCACCGGGTTGGGGGCGGACGCCCAGGGCTGCGCGCCGCACCACGGGCCGATCAGCCGGAACTGCTCCAACGCCAGCGCGGGCTGCCGCGACAGCAGGGCGAAGTGCGCCAGCAGGTGCCGCAGCAGCGGCACCTGGTCGTTCGGCTCCGCGACCCCGTCCAGCGCCGCCGCCACCCGGGACAGCAGCTGCCGGTACCGGCGGCCGGCGGGCAGCCGGCCCGGGCCGTGCCGCGACTCCAGTTCGCTGAGCGCCTGCAGGTACAGCCCGGGCAGCGGCGACCCGGCCGGGGCCCCGTGCACCGCGCGCACCGCGAAGCGCAGCATCAGCGCGTCGCTGCCGTGCCACTTGGCGCACCAGTACTGCATCGCCTGCCAGTGCCCGCCGACGTGGTGCGGCGCCCGGGCCACCACTTCCGCCCACAGCGCCCGGAACTCGCGCCGCGGCACCCGCATCCCGCGCGCCGCGGTGATCATCACCACCCACGGCCCGGGGTCGCGCCCGTCCGACTCGGCCGCCCGGCGGGCCAGTTCGTACGCCGCGGGCAGCTGGGTGCGGAACGCGGCCATCCGCTCCGGCGCGACCTGCGCGGCGAAACCACTGCCGCGCGCCTCCCAGGCCCGCTGCACCAGCAGCCGGGCCCGGACGGTGGCGGCCGCGCACGGTGCCGTCCCGGCCGCCTCCCAGTCGGTCAGCCACCCGTCCCGCTCGGCCGCCACCCGGGTCAGGAAGTCCAGCCGGGACCAGCGCTCGTCCCAGTCCGCGCCCGCCGCCGCCACGTACGCCTCGGCGGCCCGCCAGCCGCCCGCCAGGCAGGAGTCGGCCAGCGCCTCCAGCTCCTTGCGCCGCAGCAGCCGCATCGGCGGCCCGGCCCGCTCCGGGTCCAGCTGCGCCGAGGGCACCAGCCCGTACGCGGCCGGATCGAACCCGGCGACCTCCGCCACCCCGGGCACCGGCCGGCCGCCGCGGCCGTCCCGCCGCCGGGTCAACAGCACGATCAGCGCGGCGAGTCCGAACACCAGAACGGGGGTCATGTCGAGAATGATCTCCCACTCCCGTCCCGCCCCGGCAGCCCGGTCCCCGACCCGGTGCGCAGGCCGGTGGCCGGGGGCGCGATCAGGCCGGCGGTCAGGCTGCCGCTGTACGTCGCGTCGTCGATCTTCGCGCCATCCGGGGCCTCGCCCGGGCCCGCCGCCCGTTCGGTGGCGAGGTGCGCCGCAGCCCAGGAGGCGGGGTGCGAGGGGGCCCCGAGCGGGCCGATCGCGTTGTTGACCCGGGACCAGGCGGATGCCAGTTCGGGAGCGGAGTCGTTCACGGCGGGCCAGTCTGCCGCGGGCCCCCGACACGGCCGCGCTCGGCCGCGCTCGGCCGCGCTCGGCGGCGCTCGGGGCGGTGCGGCCGGGCCGCCCACTAGGATCGGCCGAATGCCCACCGACACGCCCCCCGCCGTCCTGGTCCTCCCGTACGACCCCGCCTGGCCGCTGCGGGCGGCCGAACTCACGGCCGGGCTGCGGGCCGTGCTCGGACCGGCCGCGGTGCGGGTCGAGCACATCGGGAGCACCGCCGTTCCCGGGATGGCGGCCAAGCCGGTGTACGACGTGCAGATCGGCGTCACGGACCTGGCGGAGGCCGAACGGGACTTCGACGGGCCGCTCGCCGCGCTCGGGTTCCGCCGCTCGCCGCACCGGCACGACCACGTCCCGGCCGGGACGGACGACGACCCCGGGCGGTGGGTGAAGCGGCTCTGGCTGCGCCGCGACCCGGCCGCCGGGCCGGACTGCAACCTGCACGTGCGGCTGCTCGGCTCGCCCAACGAGCGCCTCGCGCTGCTGTTCCGCGACTGGTTCCGGGCCCACCCCGAGGCGGTGCCCGGCTACGCCGCGTTCAAGCGGACGCTGGCCGCCTCCGTCGCCGACCTCGACACCTACGCGGACGTCAAGGACCCGGTGGTGGACCTGGTCGTCGCCCTCGCCGAACCCTGGGCCACCGCCACCGGCTGGGCCCCGTAAGCGGATTGAGGCCGGTGCGCGGGCCGGACGGCCGGAAAACCGTTCGCGGCCGGGCCCGGGGTCGGGCACCCTCGTCGCTCGTGACCGACACCGAAGGCACCGGCTGGTCCTACTCCCCGCCCGGCACCCTGCTCGGCGCGCTCGAACGCGGCCGCGGACTGGGGTGGGCGTACGCCATGGCCGACCGCGAGGCCGGGGCCGCGGCGGTGCTCGACTGCCTGCGGCGGGACACCCGGTGGGACTGGGGCGTTGACGAGCGCGGGGACTACCACGCCTACCTGATAAGGGAGTTGGGCGTTCCGATCGATCCGCTGCTGGAGCTGCTCGACGGCCCCGACGAGGAAGGCTCCGAGCGGGCCCGGGAGGCGCTGGCCCCGCTCGCCCTGCTGGGTTCCGACCCGGCCCGGGAGGCGCTGCGCCGGCACGTGCGGGAGGGCGAGTGGTGGCAGGAGACGCTGTCCGTCCTGGCGGACAACTGGCCGGCCCACTGGTGGGAGGACCTGGGGCCGGACGCGGCGCGCCGCCTCGGCGGGGAGCGGCCCGCGCACTGGAGGTCCGAACCCTGGCTCAGCTGGCGGGAGTTGCTGCCCGCCCGGGAGGCCGCGCCGCCGGCCCGGCGGGAGCTGCGGATCACGCCCCGCACCGACCGGCTGCTCGCCGCGCTGGCCGATCCGGACACCCCGTACCGCGAGCGCGACGAAGCCGTGCGGATCCTGGCCGAGCGCCCCGCCGTCCCGGTCGAACTTCTATCGCTGGTAACGGAGTTGACGACCGGCGGGCGCGACGGCTTCGGGGTGCGGGGGCTGGGCGGCGTTGGCCGCGCGGTGCGGCGGCTCGGCCCGCTCGCGGTCGGCCCGGCCCGGGAGTGGGCCACCGACGACCGCGGCTGGCTGCGCCGGCTGGGCGTCCGGGTACTCGCCGAGCACGGGGACGCCGACGATGTGCCGCGACTGGTGGCCGAGTTGGCGGACCAGTGGGAGGAGCGCGCGTGGTGCGGACCGAAGACCGCGGCCGACGGCCTGGCCCGGTTCGGCCCGGCCGCCGCGGAGGCCGCCCCGCTGCTGCGCCGGTTCTGGCAGCTCACCCCGCACAGCTACGAACGCCCGTCCTACCTCAAGGCGTTGCACGCGATCGACCCGGGCGCGGCGGCCCCGCTGCTGGGCGAATCGCTCTGGGACTGCGAGCGAGACGCCCGGCTGTACGCCGTCCGGCACGTCCCCCTGGACGGCCGACTGGCCGTCCGGCTGGCCGAGTTGCGCGACAGCCCGGGGGAGTACGACGAGTTGCGGGAGGTCGCGGCCGGGCGGCTGGGCTGAGGGCGTGAACGCCGAAGGCAGCCGCGGTCGGGGCCGGGGCCGAGGCTGCCTCGGGTGGGGGTCGGCGGGTCAGAACCGGGTGCTGAGGGTGACGCCGGAGAGGTCGGTGACCGCGTACAGGCTCAGGTAGCGGTAGCCGGTCGTGGGGTTGGTGACCGTGAGGGTCTGGGCGGTGCCCTGGAGGGTGGAGGAGGCGGTGAAGGCGCTCGGCGAGGCCCAGGTGTCCTCGTTGTAGTACAGGTGCGCGGTGCCGGTGCCGCCGTTGGCGGTGATCTTCAGGGTGCTGGTGCCGGCGGGCAGGTAGACGTACAGGTAGGCGAGATTGCCGGCGGTGGCGGTGGCGGTGGCGGCGAGGCCGGGGACGGGGGCGGAGACGGGGCGGCCGGACGGCTCAGGTGCGCGGCGGCCGGAACGTCCGCCCGGCCCAGCTGTGCAGGTGGGGGGCCTCGGCGGCGAGCTCCCGGTACGCGGCGGCGGCCGCCCCGAACAGCGTGTCCGCCAGGCCCGGGCCGATCGTGGCGCGCCGCCACAGCAGCACGTGCCGCAGCCACAGCGGCGCCCCCAGCAGCGGCTTGACCGCGACGCCCGGTACCGGCGGGGTGCTGCCCGGCACCAGGGCCGCGCCCAGTCCGGCGGCCACCAGGTCGAGCACCTCCCGCCGCCCGCACGGTAGTTCGCGCACCCCGGCCGGGGCGAACGCGGCCGCCTCGCAGGCCGCCCGGAACAGCGCGGGCCAGGGCGCGCCGTCGCCGGCGGGCAGCAGCCAGGTCTCGCCGCCCAGGTCGGCCGGCGCGGGTTCGACGTGGTGCCGCAGCGGGTGTCCGGCGGGCAGCGCGACGAACACCGGCTCGGTGGCGACGGCGCGCGCCGCCAGGGCGGGGGTCGCGCGCAGCCCCGAGCCGGGGTGGTCGAGCAGCAGCGCCAGGTCGAAGGGCGCCCCGGCGTCCGGCTGCGGGGTCGGAGCCGGGTCTTGGGGCTGGGTCGGGTCTTGGGGCGGGGTCGGGCTCGGGGGCGGTGCGGGGCTCCGGTGCGGGGCCAGGGCGAAGCGCAGTTCCGGCCTGAGCTGTCGCACCCGGGACAGGGTGCCGGGGAGCAGGACCGGGCAGTCGGCGGCCAGTCGCAGTTCGCGGTGCGGGCGCTCGCCGTCCGGCACGGCGGCCTGACCCAGCCGGTCGACCCGGGAGAGCACCTCGCGGGCGGCCGCCAGCACCTCGGCGCCGAAGGTGGTGGGCACCACGCCGGCCGCCGTCCGGTCGAACACCACCGCACCCAAGTAGTTTTCGATGCGCCGCAGTTGGGTGCTGATCGCGGGCTGGGAGGCGCCGATCGCGGCTGCCGCCCGCCCCACGCTGCCACTGTCGGCGATCGCACAGAGCACCCGCAGGTGTCGCAGTTCGAGATCCACGGCCGGCCCTCCTCGCGTGCGGGCGGCCCCGCCTCGGCGGTGGCATCGGTTTATGCAATGTCACACGCAACATGTCAGATGGTTTCGCTCACCTTCGCTTCCCGGCAGTGCCGCGTCAAGTCCCCGGACGGTGGGAAATGCCCGGACGGCGGACCCGCCGCCGTCCAGGGAGCGGTCAGGCGGACGGTGCACGGACCGTTCCGGTGGCGGTGGCGGTGGCGGCAGTCGCGGTACCGAGGTCGGGCGGGTTCGGCAGCGGGTGGCGCTGGTACCACTCGGTGCCCGCCATCCGGGCCCGGTCCGCCGGGGACGCGGCCGCCAGCCGTCCGGGCAGTGCGCCGCGCTCCACCTCCGAGCGGTGCGCGAACACCGCCGCCAGCTTGCGCTCCAGCCACGGCGAGACGTCCAGCGCCTCCGCGTCCCCGTCCGGCACCGTGAGCGCCGCCCGCCCCGGCCGCAGCAGCAGCGGGGCCAGCTCCCGGGCCGCCCCGGCCGGGTGGGTCGCCAGCAGCAGCCGCCGCACCCGGACCGGCTCGCCCAGCTCCGGGTGGTGGTCCGGCCGGGCGGCGGCGCGCACCGCGCGCACCGTCAGTTCGTGGGTCCGCCGGTGGTCCGGGTGCCCGGTCATCCCGCCGTGCGCGTCGTGGGTCACCACCCAGTGCGGCCGGAAGGCGCGCAGCTCGGCGACCAGCCGCCGCACCGCCTGCTCCACCGGCGCGTCCAGCAGCCGGGCCGCACCGGGCGCGGACTCCGGCACCTTCGCGTCCGCGTAGCCCAGCAACCGGGGCGCCCTGGCCCCCAACTCGGCCAGCGCCCGCGCCAGTTCGGGAACCCGGTGGGTCCCCTCCGCCCAGGTCGCGGTCACCACGGCGGTCCGCGCCCCGGCCTCCGCGTGCCGGGCCAGCAGCCCGCCCGCCGCCAGCGACTCGTCGTCCGGGTGCGCGAACACGCCCAGCACGTCCGGCAGTTCCATTGCGCCTCCACCACTTCCGCGTACGGTTCCGTGAACTCCCCGCCACGCTAGTGCCGTGTCAGACGGCCTTTGCCGTCAAGGAGCGGCGGCCGGTGGTCTGACGCAGGTCACCCAGCGGTTGGCGGCGAGGGCGTCGTGGGGTTCGGGGCGGAGGGTGCCGGGGAAGTGGTCGAAGGGCGTGCGGACGGTGCAGGTCCAGCCGAGGGAGGTCAGGGCGGCGGCGCTGTCCGGGCGGGGACCGGGGGCGAACAGGGCCAGCAGGTCGATGCCGAGGCGTTCGCGGGCCGCCGCGTACACGGGCGCCGCCCGGACCGCGGGGGATTCCGGGGCGGCCTTGACCTCGTACGCGAGGGTGCTGCCCGGGGCGCTCAGGCCGTCCAGGGCCGCGGTGACGGCGAGTTCGCCCGCCGCCGGAAGGTACAGGAACAGGCCCTCGGCGAGCCAGGCCACCGGCTGGGACGGGTCGAGTCCGGCGCTGGTCAGCGCGCCCGTCCAGTCCTCCCGCAGGTCGACCGGGACGGTGCGGCGGTGGGCGCGCGGGGCGGCGCCGAGCCCGTCCAGGACCTGCTGCTTGAAGCGGAGCACGCCGGGGCGGTCGAGTTCCCACACGGTGGTGCCGGTCGGCCAGGGCAGCCGGTGGGCCCGGGTGTCCAGGCCGGCGCCGAGCAGTACCACCTGCCGGGTGCCGGCCGCCGTCACGGCGAGCAGGTGGTCGTCCAACACCCTTGTCCGCAGGGCGAAGTAGCTGGCGAGCCGCCCCCACAGCGGGTCGTCGGGGGAGACCTGCTCCGGGTCGAGGGGCCAGTCGGCGCAGCCCGGCGAGGCGCGGACGAAGTGCTCGGCGAACGGGTCGACGGCCAGCGCCCCGCTGCGCCGGGCCTCCAGTGCGCGGGCGTTGGCGACCAGCAGGGCGGTCCGGCCGACGCCCGCCTCCACCCCGGGGGTGTCGAGGGCGGTCACCGCTGCCCCGCCGTGCTCTCGTCCCCGTCGAACGCCGCTGTGGTGAAGGGGAGTTGGTCGAGTTCGGCGATCCGGGCGCCGTACACCCGGGACATGAAGCGCAGGATGTCGGCGTCGGCCAGGTGCAGGGCGGTGGTGCAGTCGCGCAGCACGGTGAGGTGGAACCCGCGCTGGAAGGCGGTACGGGCGGTGGAGTCCACGCAGACGTCGGTGAACAGGCCCGCCAGGACGAGGTGGTGGATGCCGCGACGGCGCAGGTGGGGTTCGAGGTCCGGGTCCTGGAAGGCGTCGAAGCAGGCGCGTTTGGTGAACACCGCCTCGTCCGGCCGGGGTCGGACGCCGTGGAACTCGGCGCCCCAACTGCCCTCCAGGCACTTGGGGCGCTTGCCGAGCCGGGCGTCCCGGCGCCGCCAGGCCGGGCCCTGGTGGGCGTGGTCGCCGAGGAAGCGGACGAACAGCACCTCGACCTCCGCCGCCCGGGCCAGTTCCACCGCCCGGACGCTGTTGGCGGTGGCCCGGGCGAGCAGGGCCGGGTCACCGGGGAAGCGCGCGGCCGCGACCTCGCCCGCGCAGAAGTCGTTCTGCAGGTCGACCAGGAGCAGTGCCGTGCCGGCGGCGCTCACCGGGAGGCCGCCGAGGCGCGTCCGGCCCGGTCCTGGCCCGGCACGGACGCTCCGGCGAGGGCGGCGAGCACGGCGTCCACCACCTCGGTGGTGGACGCCGTCCCGCCGAGGTCGGGGGTGCGGACGCCGCGGGCCTGCGCGGTGGCGATCGCGGCCTCGACGGCCGCCTCCGCACCCGGGCAGTCGGCGTGCCGCTCGGCGATCCGGGCGGCGGCCCGGATCGTGGCGACCGGGTTGACCAGGTCGCGTCCGGCCAGGTCGTCGGCCGAGCCGTGCACGGTCTGGTACTCGGTCAGTCCGGCCAGCGCCGGGTGCAGGTGGACGTTCTCGGCGCAGCAGTTCTCCTGCCGCTCCGAGCCGTACCGGTCGAGCAGGACGACGTGCATGATGTCCGCCCACTCGTTCCCGGCGACCAGCAGCGTGCGGTCCTCCGGGCCGTGCGCGATCAGGTTGCGGTTGACCGTGTCCGGCTGGAACGGGGCGACGTCCAGGCCGAGTTCGGCGGACAGTCCCGCCGACCAGCTGTCCAGCACCCCGTCCAGCAGGTGGTACTTGTACGCGAGCAGCACCCGGGCCGGGCCCTCGGGCCACGACTCCCGGGCCCGGCGCACCGCGTAGCGCACCACCTGCTCGGTGACGGCCCGGCTGAACTCCATGGTGCGCACCACCCGGTCGGAGGTGTGCCGGTTCTCGCCGGTGTAGAAGCCCTGCGCCTGGTCGCGGACCAGCAGCAGCCGGGCCGTCCCGGCGGTGAGGGACTCGACCTTGACGGAGGCCAGCCGCTGCCGCACCAGGTACAGCGACTGGGCGTTGATCGCGGTCCGGAACACCGCCCGCGCCCCCGCGGCCGCCTGCTCGCGGCAGAACCACTCGTAGTGCGCGGCGTCCTGCTCGGTCATCGCGGCGAACTCCGCGGTACTGGCGGTCTCGGCCCGCAGCGACACGTACGAGTGGTAGGTCCGCGGTGACCGTTCCACCCGGACCCGGGTGCCGTGCAGCCCGGTGACCCGGTCGAGCACCCGCTCGAAGACGGGGGCGAGGTCGGGGCCGGTGCCGCGGCCGACGGCGAGGGCGATGAGGGGAGCGGTCACTGCGGTACTCCTTGGACGCGGTGCGGTGCGGTGCGGTGCGGTGCGTGGGGGTGGGGGGTGCGTGGGGGGTGGGGGTGCGTGGGGGACGCGGGGGCGCGGTGCGTGGGGGGACGCGGGGGCGTGGTGTGGGGGTGCGGCGCGACGCGTGGCGGTGCGGCGCGGCGCGCCGCGGGCGGTGAGTGCGGTGGCGCCGCGGGGGTCAGGCCGGCTGCGGGAGCAGGCGGTCGCCGGGGATGCCGGACTTCTCGGGCGAGTAGTAGTCGCGGATGCCCTGGGCCCACACGGCGACGGTGATCCGGTCCTCGGCGTCCGGGCCGAAGGCGTCGAACAGGGCTTCGGAGTTGGCCGGCCGGAAGCCGATCGCGGTCATCAGGGCGAGGAACCGACCGCGCCCGATCAGGCCGTCCCCGTCCGGATCGCCGAGCGCGGCGAGCGCGTCGGCGAACTGGGACGCGGTGGCGCCGAACAGCTTCGGGTTCAGCACGAAGCCGTTGAACTCCTCGGGGCTGATCACCCCGTCGCCGTTGGTGTCCAAGGTCTCGGACAGCACTCGCCAGTAGTCGTCCAGGCTGTCGGCGAGCGCCTGCCGGTCGGCGGCGGGCGAGTCGGCGGCGACCTCCAGCACCCGTTCGGTCATCAGTTTGAAGTCGTCGGGGTCGAGCACCCCGTTGCCGTTGGCGTCGAACAGGGTGAACACCAGCGCGGCCCGCTGATCGGCCTCGTGCCCCATGAGACGGTCGTCCCTCCACTCGCGGCGGCCCGGCTCGGTGCGCGCGGGCCCGTCCGGGACCACTCTGCTGACGGACGGGCCCCGAGGTCGGGAATCCGGTGGTGCGTCACTCGCGGGAGTGACGGAGGGGCGCCGGTGGGCACCGGGTGCGGCGCGGGCCCGGTGGGGGCGGAGGGGTTCAGCGTGCGGGGCAGGTGCAGAGCGGGGCGAAGGCGCGGGTGACGGCGGTGGCGAGGTCGGCCGCGACGGTGGCGGGTGGGTCGCCGGCCAGGACGCGGCGGCGCAGTTCGCGCAGGGCGGCGCGGTGCAGGCCGGTGAGGGCGCCGGCCAGCAGGGGGGCGCCGGGGGAGGGCGGCAGGGCGGCGGCGAGGGCGGCTTCGGCGCGTTCGCCGATCTCGCGTTCGCGGGCGCGCAGGGCGGGGCTGGCCTCGACGGTGCGGAAGAAGTCGGCGGCGCCGGGGGCCAGGCCGATCGCCGGGTCGGTGCGGCGCAGGGCGGCGCACAGGTCGTCGCGGACGGCCGCGGCGGGGCAGCAGGCGGTGGGCGGGAGCGGGTCGACCAGGGCGGCGAGGTGCCGTTCGACCTCGTCCTGCCGGTCGTAGAACAGGTCCTCCTTGGTCGGGAAGTAGTTGAACACCGTGTTGGTGGAGACGCCCGCGTGCCGGGCGACCTCGGCGACGGTGACCCGGTCGAAGCCGTGCTCCAGGAACAGCGGGAGCGCGGCGTCCGCGATGGCGGTGCGGGTCTGCTGCTTCTTGGTCTCACGAAGGCCCATCCGCCCATCGTACGGAATGGTAGGGTCACTGAAAAATTGGTGTCACACCAAGATTTCCCCCGAGACCTTCCACGGACCACGAGGAGAGCGAAATGGCCCACCCGAAGCGGGAGTTCACCTTCGGCATCTACCCGGGCGGACTGCTCGGCGACGAGCACGGCCTGCTGCACCCCGTCCGCCCCGACGACCCGGCGCGGATCGCCGAGGCGCTCGACCTGCTGCAGGGCGCCGAGCCCCGCTTCCGGGTGCGGGTCTACCGCTCCTTCGCCGCCACCGTCCCCGCACCGCCGCAGACCCCCGACGGCTGGGAGGCGTACCTGGGACGGCCCGGGCGGCGGGTCGACCTGGTGCTCCAGTTCCGCGAACCCACCGGCTCGTTGGCGGGCTGGACCGCGTACGTCCGGGGCCAGGTGCGCGAACTCGGCGGCCGGCTCGGCTCGGTGCAGGTCTGCGAGGAGCCCAACGCCGACCTGCCGGTGCTGGACGGCAGCGTCCCGAACGTGCTGGCGGCGCTGGTGGCCGGGGTGGTCGCCGCCAAGGACGAGGTGCGCGCGCTCGGCCTGGACGCCACCGTCGGTTTCAACGCCGTCCCCAGCCCCGACCCGGGCGCCGCCTTCTGGCCCGAACTGGGCCGGCTCGCCGACGACCGCTTCCTGGACGCGCTCGACTACGTCGGCCTGGACTGCTTCCCGGACGTCTTCCGGCCCGTCCCCGCCGAGCGGCTCGCCGAGGCCACCGGCTGGCTGCTGGACACCTTCCGGCACACCGACCTGCCGAAGGCGGGCATCCCCGCCGGCGTCCCGATCCGGATCTGCGAGAACGGCTGGCCGACCGGCCCCGGCCGCTCCGAGGAGACCCAGGCGCGGGTCCTGGAGACGGTGGTCCGCACCGTCGCCGACCGGGCCGGGAGCCTCGGCATCGACGGCTACGCGCTGTTCGCGCTGCGCGACGCGGACAGCGCCGGGACGGGCCTGTTCCCGCACTTCGGGCTGCTGCGCGACGACCACACGCCCAAGCCCGCGTTCGACGCCTACCGCCGCCTGATCGCCGAGCTCGGCCCCGTCCTCGACCGCGACCGCCGGGCGGACGGGGTCAACTCCGTTGCTCAGTAGCCGAGTTCGGGGCAAGGTGATGTTGGTCACGCCCGCCGGTCGGCCGTCCGTGAACTGACGGAGCGTCAACTCCCCTGGTGGGGAAGGCCGGCGGCCGGGCGGGCCCCACCCGGTGTGGCCGCCGTCACGTCCGCCGGTCCGGTCCGGGGCGAACCACCGCTGGTCAGCGGGGGGACCGGCCCCGGGGCGGGGCGGCGGCGCTGGCTAGCATGGGGGCGCGACCAAGCTCGGCCAACCCTCACATCGGCCTGCCCTCAGCTCGGCCTACCCTCGAAAGTTGAATTGTGACTGTCAACGACGACGTGTTCACGGACTGGAAGAACCGCGAGGAACTCGCGGAGACGATGATCCCGATCATCGGGCGGCTGCACCGCGAGCGGGACGTCACCATCCTGCTGCACAGCCGTTCCCTGGTGAACAAGTCGGTGGTCAGCATCCTGAAGACGCACCGCTTCGCCCGCCAGATCGCCGGCGAGGAACTCTCGATCACCGAGACCTTCCCCTTCCTCCAGGCCCTCGCCGCCCTCGACCTCGGCCCGTCCCAGATCGACCTCGGCCTGCTCGCCGAGGCCCACCGCGCCGACGACCGGGGCCTGTCCCCGGCGGAGTTCACCGCCGAAGCGGTGGCGGGCGCGACCGGCGCCGACAAGCTGGAGCGCCAGGCCCCGCGCGACGTGGTCCTCTACGGCTTCGGCCGGATCGGCCGCCTGCTCGCCCGCCTGCTGGTCGAGAAGGCCGGCGGCCTGCGGCTGCGCGCCATCGTGGTCCGCAACGGCGGCGGCGACGACCTGGTCAAGCGCGCCTCGCTGCTGCGCCGCGACTCCATCCACGGCCAGTTCCAGGGCACCATCACCGTGGACGAGGCGACCAACACCATCGTCGCCAACGGCAACGCGATCCAGGTCATCTACTCCGACGACCCCGGCGAGGTGGACTACACCGCCTACGGGATCGACGACGCGATCCTGATCGACAACACCGGCCGCTGGCGCGACCGCGAGGGCCTCTCCAGGCACCTGCGCCCCGGCATCGCCAAGGTCGTGCTGACCGCCCCCGGCAAGGGCGACGTCCCGAACATCGTGCACGGCGTCAACCACGACACCGTCAAGCCGGACGAGCGGATCATCTCCTGCGCGTCCTGCACCACCAACGCGATCGTGCCGCCGCTGAAGGCGATGAACGACGCGTACGGCGTGCTGCGCGGCCACGTGGAGACCGTCCACTCGTTCACCAACGACCAGAACCTGCTGGACAACTACCACAAGGCCGACCGCCGGGGCCGCTCCGCGCCGCTCAACATGGTCATCACCGAGACCGGCGCCGCCTCCGCCGTCGCCAAGGCGCTCCCGGAGCTCCAGGCGAAGATCACCGGCAGCTCGATCCGCGTCCCGGTGCCGGACGTCTCGATCGCCATCCTCAACCTCCAGCTGGCGCGGGAGACCACCCGCGAGGAGGTCCTGGAGCACCTGCGGGACGTCTCGCTGACCTCCCCGCTCAAGCGGCAGATCGACTTCATCGACTCGCCCGACGCGGTCTCCAGCGACTTCATCGGCTCCCGGCACGCCTCGATCGTGGACGCGGGCGCGACCAAGGTCGAGGGCGACAACGCGATCCTCTACCTCTGGTACGACAACGAGTTCGGCTACTCCTGCCAGGTCGTCCGGGTCGTCCAGCACGTCTCCGGCGTCGAGTACCCGACCTACCCGGCCGCGACGCGCTGACGCGGCGGGCCCGGTGCGGTTCCGCGGGCCCCGGCCGGTCGGCCGGGGCCCGCGCCCTTTCCCGGTGCCGCCTCAACTCCCCTTCTCGGCCCGCTTCCTGGCGTAGGCGCGGGCCGCCCGGACGCGGTCCCCGCAGCGGGTCGAGCACCAGTGCCGGGACGCGTGGGTGCGGACGTAGAACCGGCTGCACGGGGCGCCGCCGCACCGGGTCAGCCGCTCGGCGTCCGGGCCGGTCAGCAGGTCGGCGGCGTCGGCGGCCAGCCGGGCCATCGCCCGGTCGGCGATCCGGTCCGCCGGGTGCGGCAGACTGCGGTGCAGGCCCCGCTCGGCGTCCCAGCGCAGCAGCGGCACCGACGGCGCCGCCGACAGTGCCTCGTTCACCGCCGCCAGTGCCCCCGGCGGCGCGGGCCGCCCCGCCACCCGGGCGTCCAGCAGCTCCCGCACCGCCCCCCGGAACACCCGCAGCCGCACCGCGCACGGCCCCAGCACCCGCCCCGCCTCCGGCGCGAGCCCGCGCTCCACCAGCCACCGGGACGCCGCCCCCGGCTCCCCCAACAGGTCCAGCCCCCCGCCCGGCAGGGTCAGCAGCGAATTGGCGAAGTCCAGCGCCGGGTACCGCTCGGCCCCCGGCACGGGCGGCGGCGGTGCGACGGGCGCGGCGGTCTCGGCGGGCTCGGCGGTCTCGACGGCGGAGGCGGTGGTGCGCTGGCTCATGCCCCTCATGGTAAAGCCAGCGGTTGCCCGTGAGGAGAGGCGTGCGGAAGGGGTGTTCAGCCGACCGCCGGCTCCAGGACGTACCGGCCTCGGCACGCGGTAGCGGGCGGACGCTGCTGCGGGTTGCGGGGTCCCAGCCGTCGCGGTAGTGCGCTTCGAGCCGCGTCTCGGTCATGTCCGTCGTCCCGTCCGTCCGTCGTTCCGGCTGCGCAGGCTAGCGGTCGGGTCGGACGGGCAGGACGGGCAGGACGGGCGGGGTGGGAGGGTGGGCGGAGCAAGGGGTACGTGATTCGGATGGCCGGCCGACTGAGGGCGTTGCGCACGCAGAACCGACTCGGCCTGGAGGCGTTCAAGTCGTACCCCGGGGAGGAGTTCCTGTTCGTGCACGCGGGGCACGCCGAACTGGAGTTCCCGGAGCGGACGGTGAGCCTCGGGCCGGGCGACAGCGCGCACTTCAACGCCGCGCTGCCGCAGCACGGACGGGCGGCCCGCGGAGGTCCTGGTGGTGATCCACGACGAGCCGGGCGCGGCGGAAGTCTTTCTGGCGTTCACGCCGGGGCGGAGTCACGTGCGAGACCACCGGCGGGGTCTCCGGCACGGACGGCGCCGAGACCTGCGGCGGGTGGGTGGGGGTGATGCAGTTGACCTCCGGGCGGGCCCGGTAGACCCAGGAGTGGAAGCGGTTGGCGGGGTTGGCCGTGCCTTCGCCCGCCAGCACGCCGAGGTCCTCGTCGGCCAGCAGCAGGTTGTCCTCGGGGTGATGCGGAATGCCCCGGTGGTTGACATGTCGACTGATCGATACGGAGGGCGGGTTGACGGCCGGTCGGATCGACTTCACGGGAAAGCTTGCGGTTATCCGTGAGGGATCGCTAGGTTCTTCTCACGGATAAAGCCAGACTTCCCCGTGAGGGGATCGTCGATTCGCGAGGTGCGCCATGACTGCTGTCCCCACCGTCCAGGTCTTCGGAGGCCCCACCGCCCTGATCGAGTACGGCGGTCTGCGCCTGCTCACCGACCCCACCTTCGACGACCCCGGCGTCTACCCGCGCGGCGGCCGGTCCCTCACCAAGACCCTCCCCGGCACCGTCGACCCCGCCGAACTCGGCCCGCTGGACGCCGTCCTGCTCTCGCACGACGAGCACCCCGACAACCTCGACCACAGCGGCCGCAAGCTGCTCGCCGACGTCCCGCTCACCCTCACCACCCGGGGCGGCGCCGAGCGCCTCGGCGGCACCGCACGCGGCCTGGCCCCTTGGGAGAGCGTCCGGTTGGGCGCCGTCACGATCACCGCGGTACCCGCCCAGCACGGGCCCGACGGCAGCGAGGCGCTGGTCGGCGAGGTGATCGGCTTCGTCATGACCGGCGACGGCCTGCCCGTGGTCTACGTCAGCGGCGACAACGCCTCGCTGCGGGTGGTCGAGCGGATCGCCGAACGCTTCGGCCCCGTCGACACCGCCGTCCTGTTCGCCGGTGCCGCCCGCATCGGGCTCCTCGACAACGCCCTGCTCACCCTCGACAGCGCCCGCGCCGCCGAGGCCGCCCGCATCCTCGGCGCCCGCCGGGTCGTCCCCGTCCACTTCGACAGCTGGGCGCACTTCACCGAGGGCCGCGAACCCCTGCTCGCCGCCTTCGCCGCGGCCGGCCTCGCGGACCTCCTCGAACTGCGCTGACCGCGCCGGGCGCCGAGGCCCTTCCGGTGCCGTCACCTGGCGCCCGGACGGACCCGCCGAGGGCCGGGACGCCACCGGCTGCGTCGGTGAAATCGACCCTGGCGCCGCCTGCCGGCTCCACGCCTGCGGTGCGGACCGGGGCTGGTGCGCCGCCGCCGTCTCCTTCGCGGCCGCCGACCTGGACCGGCTCGCCCCCGGAACCGTCCGCCACGACCGGACCGAGCCCGACGGCAGCACCACTGCGGTCGTCGCCCCGCTCGCCGAGTTCGCCGCCGAAGCCCGCGGGAAGCGCTGACCGGGCGGCCTGATCGGGAAGCGCTGACCGGGCGGTCCGACCGGAGGCGTCGGCCGGAGTCGCCGACACGGCCCCCGCCCGGATCGGGGCGGGGGCCGTCGTGGGTGGTGCGGGGAGGCCGGGGCCGGTGGTGGATCCGGGGCCGGTGGTGGATCCGGTGGCGGGCTCAGCCGCGGGCGAGGGCGAAGCCGATGTCGGCGCCGTGGCCCTGGGCGTAGGCGAGCTGGATGAGGAGTTCGACGGCGGGCTCCAGGTAGCGGGCGTTGGTGAGGGGGCCGGCGTCGAGGGCGTCGAAGCCGAGGGCGGTGCCGAGGGCGACGACGGCGGCGACGGCCTCGCGGTCGTCCCCGGCGACCGGGAGCAGCAGCGGGGTGCCGGAGAGGGCGCCGGTCTCCATGGTGACGGCCATCGCGGTGTTGAACGCCTTGACCACCCGGGCGCCGGGCAGTGCGGCGGCGACCTGCTCGCCGCCGGAGGTGGTGTGGCCGACGGTGAGGGAGAGGTAGTCGGCGGCCAGCGGGTTGGTGGCGTCGACCACGATCCGGTCGGCGAGGGCGGCCCGGAGCTTGGCGGGGAGTTCGGCGACGGCGCCGAACGGGACGGCCAGGACGGTGAGTTCGGCCTCGGCGGCCTGGCGGGCGGACTTCTCGGCCGGGGTGGAGGTGTTGGCGGTGGTGACGGTGTGGCCGAGGTCGGCGAGGCGGCGGGCGAGGACGGAGCCGACGTTGCCGGTGCCGAGGACGTTGATCTGCATGGGAATCTCCCCTGTTCCGTGGGCCGCGAGCGGATTGCGGCCGGTGATCGCTGCCGGTGATCGCGGTGGGTCACCGGAGGTGGGTCGCCGGAGGTGGGTCGGCGAAGGGTGCGGAGCGCCGTCCCCGCCCCACCATGGTGTTGCGAATTCGAAGCACTTCGACGCCGAGAAACATACACATGCTTCGAATTCGCAGCAACTGTTAGCCTGGTCCCATGACCGAACCCCCGACCGGACCGCGCTGGCTGGACGACACCGAGATGCGGGCCTGGGCCGGCCTGCTGGAGACCTACGACCTGATCCACCGGCAGGTGGAGCTCCAGCTCCGCGAGGAGGCCGGGCTGACCATGGTCCAGTACGAGATCCTCACCCGGCTCAACGAGAGCCCCGCCGGCTCCTGCGGGATGACCGAACTCGCCGAACGCATGGTCGCCTCCCGCAGCGGACTCACCTACCAGGTCGGCCAGTTGGCCAAGGCCGGCCTGCTCGTCCGGGAGCCCGACCCGGCCGACGAACGCGCCGTCCGCGCCGTCCTCACCGAAGCGGGCCGGCGCCTCCTGGAAGCCACCGCCCCCGGCCACGTCCGGGTGGTCCGCGAGGGCCTCCTCGACCTCTTCACCCCCGCCCAGGTCACCCAGCTCGCCACCCTGATGGACACCGCCCGCACCCACCTGCGCCAGGTCGTTCCGGTCATCCCGCCGCGACCGCGCCGCAAGCGCGAGTAGCCGGGGCCGGGCCGGGCTGGCTCCGGGGCGGTTCGACGGCGGCGGGTGCCAGGATGGGCGGGCCGGTCGGTCGGGCCGGGCGAGCCGGACGGGTGGGCCGGACGGGTGGGCCGGACGGGCGGGTGTGAGGAGACGCGGGTGGCGGGACGGAACGTGCGCCGGGCCAGGGACGTGGTCGCGGTGGCCGGGCGGCAGCGGGCCGCGGCGCGGGCGCTGGTGGCCGACCACGCGGCGGCGGTCGCGGAGGTCGCCGCCGCGCACCGGCGGGTCTTCGGACGGCTGGTGCGGGCCGAACTGGAGGCGATCCCGGTCGAGCGGCTCAAGGACGTCACCGGGGGCCGCCTGCAGATCGGCACGCTGCGCGCCGTCGGGTGCACCACCGTCGCCGCCGTGCACGACGCCACCCGGCAGGACCTGCTGCGGATCCCCGGCATCGCCGGCCCCACCGCCGCGCACCTGCTCGCCGCCGCCGCCCAGATCGCCGCCGCCGTCGAGGAGGGCACCGCCGTCCGGCTCGACCCGGCGCACCCCGACGCCGGGACCACCGCGCTGGTCGCCGCCCTGCACCGGCTGGTACTGGCCGGCCCGGCCGCCCGCCGGGCCGCCGCCGAGGCCGCCGCGCTGGACGCCCGCTACGAGACCCCGCTGGCCGAGGCCGGGTACGCCCGGAGCCGGCTGCGCGGTCTGCTGGCCGGCGCCGAGAAGCGCGAACGGGCCTGGCGGGCCGTCGAGTCGCTGGCCGCCGAGGGGGAGCGGGCGGAGGCCGACGAGGCCGGGCTGCGCTTCGCCCAGGCGTCCGCCGACCTGCTGCGCCCGCTCGCCGGGGAGGTCGAGGCGTGGGTCGAGTTCGAGCACCGGTCCGCCGAGTTCTACGCCGAACTGGCGCTGCTCGCCGAGGACGGCCTGCTCGCCGGCCGGACCGCCACCGACGGCCGGGCCGCCGCCGAGGGCCACCTGCCCGACGGACTGGCCGAACAGGTCCGCGCCCAGCCCTTCGACGACCGCGGCTGCACCGTCTCGCTGCGCGGCTACCAGGCGTTCGGCGCCCGGTTCGCGCTGGCCCGCCGGAAGGTGGTGATCGGCGACGAGATGGGCCTCGGCAAGACCGTCCAGGCGCTCGCCGTGCTCGCCCACCTGGCGGCCGCGGCGGAGGAGGCGGCGCGCTTCCTGGTGGTGTGCCCGGCCTCGGTGCTGGTCAACTGGCAGCGCGAGACCGCCGAGCGCAGCACGCTCACCCCGCACCGCTACCACGGCCCCGGCCGGGAGGCCGCCCGGGAGCGCTGGCTGGCCGGCGGCGGCGTGCTGGTCGCCACCTACGAGTCGCTGCGCACCCTGGCCGCCGATCCGGTGGCCGCGCTGGTCGTCGACGAGGCGCACTTCGTGAAGAACCCGGCCGCCCGCCGCACGCAGCTGGTCGCCGAGTGGGCCGCCCGCACCGAGCACGTGCTGTTCCTCACCGGCACCCCGATGGAGAACCGGGTGGAGGAGTTCCGCACCCTGATCGGCCACCTCCAGCCCGAGCTGCTCACCGACCTCCCGGCCGGCCTCGGCGCCCTCGGCCCGCTCGCCTTCCGGCGCGCCGTCGCCCCCGCCTACCTGCGCCGCAACCAGCAGGACGTGCTCACCGAACTCCCGGACGTGGTGCGGGTGGACGAGTGGGACGAGCTCTCCGGGCCGGACCGCGCCGCGTACGCCGCCGCCGTCGCCGAGGGCAACTTCATGGCGATGCGCCGGGCCGCGTACGCCGACCCCGCGCACTCCGCGAAACTGCGGCGGCTGCGCGAACTCGTCGCCGAGGCCGCCGAGTCCGGGCACAAGGTGGTGGTCTTCTCCTACTTCCGCGAGGTGCTGGCCGCCGTGCACGGCGCGCTCGGCGCACTCGGCACGCCCGTCACCGGCACCGTCGCCGGATCGCTGCCCGCCGAGCAACGGCAGGGGCTCGTAGACGAGTTCAGCGCCGCCGAGGGCCACGCCGTGCTGCTCTGCCAGATCCAGGCCGGTGGGATCGGCCTCAACCTGCAGGCCGCCAGCGTGGTCATCCTGTGCGAGCCGCAGGTCAAACCCACCCTGGAGGACCAGGCGGTGGCCCGGGCCCAGCGGATGGGCCAGATCCGCCGGGTCCGGGTGCACCGGCTGCTGGCCACCGACAGCCTCGACCGCCGACTGGTCGAACTGCTGCGCGGCAAGGCCGAGTTGTTCGACCGCTACGCCCGCCGCAGCGACCTCGCCGAGGCCGCCCCCGAGGCCGTCGACATCTCCGACCGGGCACTCGCGGTGCGGATCGTCGAGGACGAGCAGCTGCGGCTGGCCGGCCCCACCGACTGAACGGTCTGGCAAGGAGGTTGACGGACCTTCAGGAGACCCGCCGGTGGGCCCGGGTCAGAAGCCCAGCTTCCAGTCCTGGAAGTTCGAGCTGCAGTAATTCGTCGGGGGGAGCCGCGGGTCCGGATGCCAGTCAGTGAAGGAGATGTAAGGCGGGCTCCCCGGGGAGTTGGCGTCCAGGCAGCGCTGCGAGGGCCCGGGGTTCCACGCGAAGCGCCACGCGGTCCAGGGGTCGTTGCTCGGGAAGAGCAGCCACCCGTCGGTCAGCCATCCCACCGTTGAGACCCCCGGCTGCCAGGAGTCGCAGGTGTCGCAGATGGGCGCGAGGAAGCGCTGGGTCTGCACGTCCTGGATCCACACCGTGGCCCACTGGTCCTTGGGGTGCTCCTTGATGGTGATGTGCCACTGCTGGTACTGGCCCCCGTTGCACGGGAGGGTGTAGACGTCGCCCTTGTCGTTGCTGTCCAGGCACTGGCCCTGGGCCCAGCTGCGGATGATCCCGGTGTACCAGTAGGGATTGGGTCCCTCGGTGGCCTGGGCGGGGGTCGCGGCGACGCCCGCCATGGCCACGACGGCGGCCATGGCCGTCAGCGCGGCGGCCAGACGGGTGGTCACCCGACGGCGCCAGCTCGGCGCCGTTCGTGTGCGATTTAGCACGGTTGGTCCTTTCGGGGCATGCTGCGGCCCGAGGTGGACCGGCTGCGGCCGGTCGCCTCGATCCGCAGGTGACGTCGCATCAGCGAACACGCCGCCGAATCCGGCTGTCCAGGCGGGACGAGGCTGTTCTCAGCCGATGAGACGGGCGATCGGCCCGGGCCCGACGCTTCCGGCCGATCCGTCCGGCGGGGCGCCGGGGGCCGCCGGGAGATTCTTCAGCTCGGTCTCGTTGGAGCCGGACCACATCGGGGAGTTCGGGATGAACCAGGTCTTGCCCTGCGCGGCGTTACCGGCGGCGCGGAAGGATCGCCAGGACGGCGTAGTACGTCAGCGCCGCCG
>NZ_JBSGET010000115.1:0-26948 GCF_053603035.1 Kitasatospora sp. NPDC004272
GCCGTCGCCGCCGGTATTGCCGGCGGGCAATACCGAGTAAAGCGAAATCAAAGGAAGTGGAGCTGACGGGAGGGGCGGTTCCGCGTGCTGGGAGATCTCTTCGCTGCCCAGCAGCGCTACTCCGCCAACTGCCCAGCCAGCGCGACACATCGGAAGCCGGTGTCGTCATCACACATGCCCTCGTCCGCGTCGTTGTACGAAGACGGTGCCGAACGAAAGAGCGGGCTGGTGAAGGCCGAGCCTTTCAGCTCGCGGCGGCCCGGTGTTGTTGCGGTCGAGCACCACTCCCAGGTGTTGCCGCACATGTCGTACACCCCGTACGGCGAGACACCGCTGTGGAACCGCGACACGGACGTCGTCGTGCCCAGGCTGGTCTCCCGCACGTTGCACTTCGCCGCGGTTTTCTGGTCGCCCCACGGGTACACGCCGCCCGTGGTGCCGCGGGCAGCCTTCTCCCACTGGTGCGAGGTGGGCAGGGTCTTGCCCGCCCACTGGGCGTACGAGAGGGCATCGTGCCAGGTCACCCAGACCACGGGGTGGTCGTACAGGCTGCGGGGACATCGGCCGTTCTCCCAGTGCCGGGGAGTGGGGTGGCTGGCTGCAGCGCAGAAGCGCGCGTAGTCGGCGTTCGTGGTCGGGAAGACGTCGATGTAGAACTCGTCCACCCAGACCGGCTCGTTGTCCTCACCGGCGAGGAAGATCCCACCCGGGACGGAGGCCATCAGCTTGCCGTCGCGCCGGTACTTCACGTACTGCCCGCTGCTGCTGGGGAGGTCTTCCAGCTCCACCAGCTGGTGCGGGATGCCGCCCTGGGGGGACAGCAGGCCAACGAAGCGGCCGTGCACATCGGGGCCTGCCTGGGCGAGGAGGGTGTCGAGTGCGGCCTGGTTGACCATCCGCGGGATGCTCTCGGTGCCGCCCTTCTCCCACTTGGAGATGATCCGGTCGGACACGCCGAGCTTCTCGGCGAAGTCCACGAGACTTAGGCGTGATGCCTCACGCAGCGCCTTGATCTCTCTGCCGGTCCACTGAGTTACCAGCGGCATGGTGGGGCCCCCTTCTGAGCGGCTGCCGTTGGATCACGCCGACAGCCGCCAGGTCGTCAGCTACGGTCGCTCGCCTGCCAGTTCGGCGTAGAGCTTGCGCAGAGTATCCAGAGTCGGATCGTCGACGGCGAACTCGGTCCCGTCGATGGCGCTGATCGAGCGCACCCCGATGGAGGTGTTGGTGGCGAAGGCGGCACGCATCTGCGGCAGGTCGGACAGGGCGACCGGCGCGGTGGTCCACTGGTCGTGGGAGTCCTGGAGCAGCTTCATGGTCACGCCGGGCAGCACCGGCGCCTGCGGCCAGACAACACCACCCGATTGCGTGACGAAGCCCAGGTTCCAGGTACCGCCCTCGGAAACGGTCCCGTCCGGCTCCACGAAGACCGCGTCGTCGAAGCCGGCGCGCTGCGCCGCACGGCGCAGCCGCAGCTGACTGAACAGGCCGATGTGCTTCACCGCGGCGGCGTCCCTGGTGAAGGGGAAGGTCTTCGCGGTGAGCGGGGGCGGAGGCATCTCGCCGCCGGGCCTGGTGGTCACCAGGATCTGCGGGTGCGCGTCCGAGCCGGGGTGTCCCATCTCCAGGGCGGGGTCGAAGACGGTCACCCGGACGGTGAAGATGCCGGATTTCTGCTCGACCGCGCGCCGGATGTACGCACGCAGACGGTCGGTGTCGAGGTCGGTGTCGAAGACGAGGCGGCAGTCACGGACCAGGCGCTCCAGGTGCAGCGTCAGGCCTCGGATAGCTCCGTCGGCCACTCGCATCGAGGTGAAGTGCCCGAAGTTGGTCAGGGCGAGTGTCTGGATGTCGTCCTGCGAAATGGGTGCGCCGTTGAGTTCAGCCATGGGGCTCAGTCTGGCACCGCCGCGAGGAGTGAAAGCCGCGGTCAGAACAGAAAGTTCGGAAAAGTTCGGTGCTGGGACGGTGATAGATCGTTCTGCGGGAGACGGCGTCGCGCCAGGCTTAAGACATGCCGAAGAAGCAAGTCGCCGCGGCGCTCCCGGCCTGGCTGGTGGTGGGGGCCTCGGTGTACGACATCAGACTCAAACGCTGGGGGGAGGTCATGGCCCTGGCCTGGCCGAGCTGCGAGCTTCGCCAGATGGACAGGGCTTGGCTACGCCCGCCAGACGGGGGCCGTGAATGGAACCCCCTCGTCGCCGACCTGGCACCCAAGGCGAGGCCGTCGACGCGGCGGAGGGCCCTGTGCCTGCTGCGTGGCGGATGACAGCGCTCCTGAAGCCGTAGGACCAGTCCATACGGCCCACTTTGCCTAGCTCTATGCTTCAGAACTATGCATAGACCTATGCTTTGCGCTAACGTTGGATCCAGCAGGGAAGCTGGCCCCCTCTGGCCGGTTGACTATGCGCATCCATAGAGACTGGAGAAGCAATGATCAGCGATCGGATCGGTGAGTTCGCTTCGGCGAATCCCTGGCCGACGGCCGTGGTCGGGGGAGTGCTGGGCCTGACGGTGCTCGGTGCCGCCGGCTACTACGGCACGAAGGCCGTCAAGCTCGTCAACCAGCGCCGCAAGGAGGGGCGGCTGAGCCCGGCCCAGGTCATGACGACCCTGGCCGCGCTGGCCGCGACCGCGGTGGGCGCGAACACGGCGTGGCGCTTCGCCAGCTCGCACCTGCATATCAGCGACACCGTCGAGCGGGGGGCGCTGTTCCTCACCGGCGAGATGATCCTGTTCGCGCTGGCGCTGGCGGCCCGCCAGAACCTCAACAACAAGGACATGGGCCGCACCGGCTGGCCGGGGACCGCGGTCTGGGTGCTCTCCTGCTTCCTGGCGGTGCCGGCCTGGGCGGAGTCGGTCGACGCGCACGGCAACGTGAGCGTGGCCGGGGCGCTGTGGCGGATCGTGCTCGGCCCGATCGGCGCGGCGGCCATGTGGCACCTGGCGATGGGCATCGAGCTGCGCCACGCCGAGCCCGGCGCGGAGAACAACAGCTTCGTCGCACAGCTGGTGCGCCGTCTCCAGCAGTGGCTGCTGGCCTTCTTCGGGATCGTCCGGGCCGACCAGGACGCGGAGGACATCGCCCGTGAGCGGGCCCGCACCAAGGCCGCGAACCTGATCGACCGCTACAACGCGCTGTCGGCGCGGGCCCGCAAGGGCTGGAGGGGCCGGCGCCTGATGGCCAGGCTCCGCAAGCAGCTGCGCACCGCGCAGGTGTCGAAGAGCGAGGCGGCGAAGGCCGAGCTGATGGCGGACCTGGCGGTCTCCGCGCACGCCCCGTCGCTGGCCGCCCTGGTGCACCCCACGCCGTGGGAGGCCGCTCCGCAGATCGCCGCGGTGGTCGAGCGGCCCGCCCTGCCCGCCGCCGACCCTCTCCCCGCGTCTAGCGCATCCGAGCCGTCCCGTGACTCCGTGATCCCGGAACTCCAGGAACCGGCAGTCCCCGGACCCCGGAACACCGAGACCGAGGACGGCCCGGACGACGACGGCCCCGATGGCCCCGGCGGCGGTGCCCCCGACCCGGTGGACGGCACGGTCCAGGACCTCCTCCAGCAGCTTGAGGCAGACCTCACCGCCGTGGAGTCGGCGGCCGAGGAGCAGCAGCCGCAGCTGGACCCGGCCCACGCGGCAGCGCTCGCCGAGGCCCGGTTCGACACCGACCGGATCCGCTACGCGATCGGCGTGCTGAACACCTACCAGCAGCCGGTGCTGAACAGCTGGCTCCAGCAGCACGGCTACACGGTCAACCGGGGCTCGATCCACAGCGTCAGCACGAAGCTGGCCGAGGAGCAGCGCCGGACCAACATCGTCCCGCTGCGCCGCAGCACCGGCACCACCGATTGAAGGACAAGTGCAGCAGTCGATGAGTCGACCGACAGGTACCGACAAGTCGACAGCGGCGAAGGACAGCGCTGCGGGGCGCTGCGCCAGCAGGAGGGCGCAGAACCCCGCAGCCCCCGGGCCCCGCCCGGGAGGCGAAAAGTCAGCACAACTCCAGATCAGGGCCCGGCGGTGGGATCGCTGCCGGAGTTAAGGAACAGCGCGGAATCGACGTGAATCAAGGAATGAAGCAGCACCATCCGGCGGGCTCTCAGCCTGGCAGCAACGTGCCCGCCGGACGGCAGCGGCTTCTTCGAAGCGGAAGGGAACCGCGATGCACATCATCGCAGCACCGCCGGAGCGGGGCAGCAGTGCCCGGCACCGGAAGCAGCAGGAACGGCAGCAGAGCAGCAGCAACCGCAGCAGCGCGAAGGGGGTGTGAGCAGCATGGAGGTCTGGCCGATCGGAGCAGCGCTGCTGCTCGTGCTGCTCTTCGTGCCCCGCCGGGGCTCGGGCTCGATGCGCCGGCTGTCGAGGATGCTGGCGAGCCAGCAGCAGCCGCTGGCCGCGGCGGAGGCGCCGGACTGGATGCCCAACGCCTGGGGGTCGGCGAAGCGGGCGCACTGGATGACCCTGGTCCCGCGCTCGGTGAAGGTCCTGGCGCTGGTCCTGCTGGCGGCTGCGGCCGGGGGCGGGGTGTGGGCCTGGTACCACTACCAGGCGGAGCTGATCGCGGGTCTGACCCTGGTTCTGGCGCTGGCCGTCGTCATCTGGCGGCGGGGCCGGGCCCGGCGGGTGCACCGCCAGCTGGTGGTCCGCCCGTTCTACGCCGCTTACAAGAAGATTTTCCGGGAGGACATCCCGCAGGCGGACGAGGCCAAGAAGTGGGTCGACATCCCGGTCCACGTGATGGGCTCGGTCGGGGACACCCGCCGGACCCTGCGGGAGCGGCTGCCGGAGCAGCTGGCGGCCCGGATGGACACCTGGCGGTGGGTGGAGTGGCTGCGCGCCACCCGGGAGAACGTGATGCGCCGGCCGCTGGAGTGGTACGACGCGGTGCGGGCCTTCAAGCCCGTGGCGTGGTGGCTGGAGCGCCGGTCGGCGGCGGTGGAGGACGCGAAGGTGGTCCTGAAGTTCCCGCCGGAGGCCGAGCTGAGCGACGGTGAGCAGCTGCGGGTGACCAACCTGGTCAACCGGCGCATCCCCGGCGAGTGGGAGGCCAGCTGGAACCACCAGAGCTTCAAGGTGGAGTTCAAGCACCCGCCGCGCCCGCCGCAGAAGGTGCTGTTCTCCGAGGTCAAGGACCTGATCGACGCCCTTCCGGCCTCGCAGGTGCTGATCGGCCTGGGCACGCGCAACGAGAAGATCGTCATCGACTTCGACGACGAGACCCCGCACGTGGGCCTGTCGATCGGGACCGGCGGCGGCAAGTCGGCGACGCTGCGCAACATCATCGTCCAGCAGATCCGCAAGGGCGCCGAGAAGGTCGTCATCATCGACCCGAAGCTGATTTCCCAGGACTGCCTGGACGGAATTCCCGAGGTCGAGATCTACACCGAGATCGGCGAGCAGTGGGAAGCCATCGCGAAATTCGCAATGGAGATGGAGCGGCGCTACCAGATCAAGAAGGCGGACAAGTCGGCGACTTTCCCGCGCTGGTTCCTCATCATGGAGGAGCAGAACGACTTCGCGGAGGAGTCCTACCAGACCTGGATGGACGTCAAGGAGAAGGGCGACCCGGCCCGCCCGCCGGTTTTCAGCCAGGTCGCGAAGACCCTGTTCAAGGGCCGCCAGGCCAACATGAACGTGATTTCGGTCTACCAGCGGCTCACCGCGAGGGCTGCGGGTGGCACGGAATTGCGCGACCAGTACGGCGCGAAGATTCTCGCGCGTTTCTCGCCGCAGGCGTGGAACTCGCTGGTGGCGACGACGCCGCGTCCGAAGTCGAGCCGTCACAACGGCCGGGCGATCGTCGTGATCGGCGGATCGGAGCGGACCTGCCAGATGGTGTTCGTGGGCGAGGACGAGGCCCGCGAGTACGCCCTCAACGGCCGCCGGCCGGTCCAGTCGGCCGCTTATGTGCCGATCGCGGAGCGTGAGGTGGCGGCAATGTCCACGCCGGAGGCGGTGGAGGACATTCCCGGGATCTACGTGGGAAGTGTCCATGGACAGTCCATGGACGAAACGGGACGTAACGGGGCAGACCAGACTGTCACTGATGGTGATGTCCATCTGGCGAAGGTGGTCCCGCTCGTCAAGCAGGCGGCCCCTGAGGAGCCCGAGGCGATCGTCGGCCTCGACCAGGCGGCGGCCTTCCTGAAGGTCGAGAAGGCGACCTTCGTCAAGGCCCGCCAGCGCTACAACAAGCAGCACGGTCCCATCCCCGGCGAATTCCAGGTGGGCGGCTTCCCGGCCTGGTGGCCGAAGGACCTCGCCCGCTGGCAGGCCAGGCGCCCGAAGGCGGGCGTGAAGGAACTCGCCCAGTAGCGAGAAATCCCGGGTCGGCGGCCCGGAAAGCGAAACGACCGGGCCGCCGACCCTCATCTGAGAAAGATCCGGAAATGCCGCCAGGGGATATCTCTGTCCCAAAATCCCAGAATTCGGGGGAAATGAAATGGCAACCGTCTCGATCGTGATAATCCTCGTCCTGCTCGCCGCCGCTGCGGTCAAGTTCGGCGGGATGAAGATCTGGCAGCTGATTCTGGGCGTCGCCCTCGGATACGTTCTCGCCGGAACCGCGGCGGGCCCGTGGATCGGGAACTTCATCCAGGGCTTCTTCAACTGGGTCGGCCACTTCAAGTTCTGATCGGCCGCCCCCGCCGATACCCAGGGAAATCACACCCCGGGTTTCGGCGAGGACGGCCGGCCACCGGCCGGTCGCCCGACCCCACCAACCCCGCACCACAGGACAAGGGAGCACCCGATGAGCCACGAGCCCGAGCACTACACCCCTGGCGAGACGGCCCGCGCGGCCGGCCTGATCGGCCTGGCCGTTGTCACCAACGCCCTGGGGCTGGGCGTCGGCCTGGCCGACCGCCGCATCGAGCGCCTGCAGTCCAAGGCCCGCGAGCGCGAGGCCATCGCCGAGGCGCTGGCCGCGGAGGAGGCCGCCAAGGCGGCGAAGGCCAAGCTCGACGTCGCCCGCACCCGCCGCCGCTGAGACGCGCAGAGCACAGAGAAGGAGGTACTGGCCATGTGGTGGAACGTCACCTTCGAGCACCGCCGCACCAGCGAGGACGGCCAGGAGGTCCGCGGCGAGCAGCTGTTCGTCGTCCAGGCCCCGCTGGCCCGCGACGCGAGGACCGAGGCGCTGATCGAAGCGCACTCCATGCACGCGGTCCGCGCCCGGCGCGGCGCCCGCCTCACCCCGGACCCGGTCAGCGTCACGGCCCGGCACTGCACCTGACTGCGCCCCGGGGCGGGCGTCACAGGCCGCAAAACCAGCCGCCCGCCCCGGGCCCAACTCCCCGAAGCCGAGAAAGCCCGACTCGAAGAGAGGCCCCCATCATGACGGACAGCACCGCCTCGGGTCAGCACCGGGACGCCACCTGGTACGCGACCCGGTACGCGCCGGGCCTGACCACCACCACAATCCTGATCGCCGCCCGCGTCTGGAACGAGCAGGGCGCCCGCCACTCCTTCGGCGACGCCGTGCTGATGGGCGCCCTCGCGCTCGGCGCGGCGGCGGCCGGCACGGTCAGCGCCAAGTACGTCAACGGCTCCGACCTGCTCACCACCACCTGCTACGCGGCCTGCGGCGCGGCGGCGGTGTGCGGGGTCGCCGCCTACTCCGACGGCCTGGCCCTGCCGGTGATGCTGTGGCTGCTGGCGACCGCCGCGGTGTACGCGCTGGCGGCCCGCCACTGGCGCGAGGACCGCCGGACGGCGACCGCGCACGCCAACACCGTCGAGGTGCGACAGCTGGAGCGCACCGCGGACCTGCGGATCGCCGCGATCGAGTCCAACGCCCGGGTGGAGGTCGCCCGCGAGGCCACCGCCTACGCCTCCGCGCTGGCCGAGGCCATCTGGCACCGCCAGCAGCTCGGCACCGGCGCGGACCTGCCGCAGCTGGACACCCACGCCCTGTTCAAGGCCGGGCTGCCGGAGCTGCCCGCCGTCGCCGAGGCCCGCACCCTGCTGCGCGACCTGGACACCAAGACCCGCTGAACGACGCGGGGCGCCCCCTCGCCTGGAAGCCCAGGGGCGCCCCACTCAACTCCCGAAGGAGCACACCCGAGATGACCACACTCTTCGAGCCGCTCGCAACCTCCGACGCGGACCAGTCGGACCTGCGCGCCGCCGTGGACGCCCTGGCCACCGGCTACGCCGGGGCCCTCGGCGACATCGCCGCCCTGATCCGCAGCCAGACCCGGCTGTCGGACGACCTGAACGCCGCCCACCTGGGCCGGATGGCCGCCGAGCGCCGCGAGGAGGCGCTGGCCGCCGAGTTGGGCGCCGCCGTGCTGGAGCGGGACGCCGCCCGCGACCAGGCGGACCGGATGCGCGAGCAGCTGGCCGACCTCCTCCCCGCGTCGCCGGTCGGCGTCGACCTGGAGGAGATCCGCAACATCCTCGCCCGCGCCCACCGGCCGCAGGAGGGCGAGGAGTCGGCCGAGAACAACCGCGTGGCCCTGGCCTGGGCCGTCACCGCGCTGCTGCCGCTCGCCGAGGCCCTGCTGGAACCGCGCCCCGGCACCGAGGCCGCCCGCCGCACCCGGGCCCGCGCCGAACGCGCCCTGTTCGCCCAGCAGCAGGACTACCGGATCACCGGCGACGACATGGCCCACTGGGCCGGGACGGCGGTGGAGCGGTGATCCGCCTGGACACCCTGATCGGCGCCGAGCGCGCCGCCACCCACATCACCGCCCTCGCCGAGCGCCTGGTCCGCGTCGACGCGCTGCCCGCCGACGTCGCCCTGCGCGTGGCGTGCGAGCGGCTCGCCGACGGCGAGGCCCTGGCCCTGGCCGCCCCCGGCCAGACCTGGACCCTGCGCCCGGAAGCGGACCCGGACGACGCCCCCGCGCTGCGCCTGCTGGTGCTGGAGCGCCACGCCTGCCCGCCGCGCGTCGCGGTGGAGGACGAGATCGGCTTCCGCGAGGTTCTGCCGATCGCCGCCCTCGCCGACCTGTACGAGCTGACCTGCTGGGAGGACTGACCGATGCTCACCGTCACCGACTTCTTCTGCGGCGCCGGCGGCTCCAGCCAGGGCATGCACAACGTCCCCGGCCTCCAGGTCGCGACCGCCGCCAACCACTGGGACCTCGCCGTCCGTAGCCACCAGCACAACTTCCCCGAGGTGCGCCACGACTGCGCCGACATCTCCCAGATCGACTTCCGCCGCTACCCGCGCACCGACCTGCTCTGGGCCTCGCCGGAGTGCACCAACCACTCGGTGGCCAAGGGCGTCAAGCGCGCCGCCGACCGCCAGCCCGACCTGTTCGGCGAGGTTCTGCCCGACGAGGCCGCCGTCCGCTCCCGCGCCACCATGTGGGACGTCCCCCGCTACCTGGAGGCCATGGTCCTGCGAGGCCGGCCCGTCCTGGGCGGCGTGGTCGAGAACGTGGTCGACGCCCGCAACTGGGTGATGTTCGACGCCTGGTGCACCGCGCTGCGCGCCCTCGGCTACGACCTGCGGATCGTCTACCTCAACTCCATGCACGCCCGCCCCCGCTTCGGCACCCCGCTGGCCCCCCAGTCCCGCGACCGCATGTACGTCCTGTACTGGCGCAAGGGCGACCGCGCCCCGCAGATCGAGAAGTGGACCCGCCCGGACGCCCACTGCCCCCAGCACGGCCGCGTCCACGCCGTGCAGTCCTGGAAGAACCCCGACCGCGTCTGGGGCCGCTACCGCGCCCAGTACGTGTACCGCTGCCCCGTGCCCGGCTGCTGGACGGTCATCGAGCCCTGGGCGCTGCCCGCCGCCGCGATCGACTGGACCCAGCCCGGCCAGCGCATCGGCGACCGCACCAAGCCGCTCGCCGACAAGACCCTCGCCCGCATCCGCGCAGGCCTGGCCAAGTACGCCCGCCCCCTGGCCGTGCCGGTCGAGGGCCGCGACGGCAAGACCGCGGCCCCCCTCGACGACCCGCTGCGCACGATGACCACCCGCAACGAGACCAGCCTGGCCTGGTTCGAACCGTTCCTCGCCGAACTGCGCGGCGGCGGCTCCGACCACCGGCCCGCCTCCGACCCGCTGGCCACCGTGTGCGCCTCCGGCAACCACCACGGCCTGGTCCACCCCGAGGCCATGGTCGTCCCCGCCGGCGGCACCTGGAACGACCACGCCCGCCCCGTCCGCGAACCCTTCCGGGCCAGGACCACCCGCGAGACCGAAGGCCTGCTGGTCCCCTACTACGGCACCGGCACCGCCCGCCCCGTCGAGCAGCCCGCCACCACCGTGACCACGGTCGAGCGCCACGCCCTCGTCACCGCCGAAGTCGCCGTCGAAGAGTGCCTGTTCCGCATGCTCGCCCCCAGCGAGATCGGCGCCGCCATGGCCTTCCACCGCGACTACACCGTCCTGGGCACCAAGCGCGAGCAGGTCCGCCAGCTCGGCAACGCCGTCACCCCGCCCGCCGCCGAAGTCCTCATGTCTGCCCTGGTGGAAGCCATCACCGGCGAAGACCTGGAGACGGCGTCATGACCGCCCGCACCGCCCCGCTCGCCGACAGCGGCCTGTGGCAGGCCGTCATGGCCGCCGCCTCCGGCCGCTGCCAGTGCCGCGGCACCTGCGGCAAGACCCACAAGGCCGACGGCGGACGCTGCCCCCGCGAACACCGCCCCGGCGCCGAACTCCTCGCCGCCCCCGCCGAACCCGCCCAGCTGCTCTGGCCCTCCCACCAGGCCGCCGCCCTGCCCAAGCAGGACCTCACCGCCTGGTGCGCCCCCTGCCACAACGCCTCCCGCACCCGGGCCCGCCGCGCCGCCGAGGCCGACACCCCGCCCGCCGAGCCCGACGCCCTGTTCTGACCGGAGGAGACCGAGATGTCCATCGTCATCAACGACCTGCCGCGCCTCATCGCCCAGCTCGCCCCGCACATCGGCACCGACGACACCCTCCCCGTCCTCACCGGCATCCACCTTCACGTCACCGGCGGCCAGCTCGTCGCCGCCGCCACCGACCGCTACACCTTCGCCGTCACCCGCCGCCCGGCCGAGGAGACCGGCGCGGCCGAGGCCTGGCAGGCGCTGCTGGACCGGACCGACCTGAAGGCCCTGCGCGCCCTGATCCCCGCCCGCAGCCCCGGCCACGTCCTGCGCCTGACCTACGAGGCGCCCACCGGGACCGACCCGGACGGCGGGCTGCTGTTCGCCCTGAACGGCCGCACCCTGCGCCTGTCCGCCCACGCCACGCTCGCCGCGAAGTTCCCGAAGTGGCGGCCGGTCTTCGCCACCGCGCTGGAGGCCGAACCGCAGCTCACCAGCACCGCCTGCTTCAACCCCGCCTACCTCGCGCGCTGGCAGAAGGCCGCCGACCGCTACACCCCCGTCACCCTGTGGTCCGCCGGCCCGGACAAGCCGCTCGTCGTCGCCGTCGGCACCGAGTTCCTCGGCCTCCAGATGCCGATCCGCATCGACCTGCGCCCCGATGCCGGTACGCCCTTCGGTGACCGCACCAGCATCCGCGCCGCCTGGTACCACCTCCTCGGCCCCGGCAGCGACCCCGCCACCGCGCTGCCCACTGCGGCCTGACCGCGGCCCAGAAACCGCATGAGCGCCGACACCTACACGGCCATCAACTGCGACGGCCCCGGAACCGCGGAGGACAGCACCTTCTGCGGCGCCGCCACCCACCTGCCGTACCCGTCCACCGCCGCCGAAGTCCGCCGTGAACGCCGTGCCTCCGGCTGGCACGCCCGCCCGGGAGGACGGGACATCTGTCCCGACTGCTGGGCCGCCGGCCACCGCTGACCAACCCCGAACCCGCTCCGGGGCCGCGCCTGTCGGGCGCGGCCCCGGGACCCAGGAAGGAGAACGAAGATGCCCGCGATCTACCGCCGCCCCGCCGCCCGCACCCGCCACTACGTCTCCACCACCCGCACCGCCGCCCGTACCGGCGGCCAGCTGGTCGACCACATCGCTGTCGAGCGGGCCATCAACGGCGAGAGCGTCACCGGCCTGAACGAGGCCGAGCAGCGCCTGGTCGCCGTCCACATGCTCCGCCTGGACGTGCCGATGGCCGAGATCGCCCGTCGCGTCGGGGCCGAGACCAAGCAGGTCGTCCGCTGGCGCGACCAGCAGAGCGCCCCGAAGAACCACCGCGGCCACGCCACCGACCGCACCAACTCCCGTGCCCACAAAGCCTGCTGAAACCGAGGAACCGACCGCGATGACCGGCACCCACCCCCTCCCCGCGTCCGAGAACACCAGCGACCCGTACGCGCCGATCCCGCTCGGCGACACCCCCGAGGCCGGGCAGGCCGTCGAGTGGGACTTCACCCGCGACCCGCACTTCCTCGTCGCCTCCCTGGCCGGCCGCGCCGCCACCGGCGTCACTGGCCTGATCACCACCACCCTCGTCGCGCGCGGGCTGCGGGTCGACGTCATCGACCCCAGGTTCCAGAGCCTGCCCACCGGCCTGGCGGCCGAGTTCCTGCACACCGACGCGGAGCAGATCCACACGGTCGTCAAGGACTTCGCCGCCGAGATGCAGGCCGCCTACGAGGCCAACTCCGTCTACCTCACCAACCGCCGCTTCCTCGTTGTGGAGAACGCCCACGCCCTGCACGCCGAATACCGCGACGCCTTCCGGCTGCTGCGCGAGATCTCGATCCTCGGCTGGGCCACCGGCCACCACCTGGTCCTCGCCTACCCCGCCCGCCAGATCCCCGGCCTGCACCAGGGCGACCTCGCCGTGGAGGAGTTCGCCCGCCTCGCCCTCACCGGCGGCCTGTTCGACACCCACCGGCCCCTGGCCGAGAGGGCCGCCGACCCCGGCCGGGCGCTTGGCTGGATCGAGGACACCGCCGGCACCCGCCCCCTGACCCTGCGCCTGCCCACCCGCGGCTGACCCATGGCCCGCCCGCCGCACCCGCGCGGCGGGCGGGCACCGCCCACAGCGAAACGGACCCCGCGTGCTCGCCAGAATCAAGATCCTGCTTCTCGTCGCAGCCGTCGGCGTCCTCGTCGGCACCCACTGCCAGCGCTGAACCCGAAGGAGGAACCACCCGCCATGACCACCACCGACACCGGCACCGGCTTCCCCGGCCCCGACCCGGCCGACGACGTCTGGGAGCAGATCGCCCGCCAGGTCGTCTGGCTCGACCACCACAACGGCACCGGCGACAACGAGACCGCGATGCGCCTGCTCAAGCTCGGCGAAGAGGTCGGCGCGACCATGCAGGCCTACATCGGCGCCACCGGCCAGAACCCCCGCAAGGGCGTCACCCACACCGCGGCGGACGTCGCCGACGAACTGTGCGACGTCGTCATCACCGCCCTCGTCGCCCTCCACCGCTTCACCGACGACCCCGCCCGCCACTTCACCCTCAAGCTCACCCGCGTCGCCGACCGCCTCGGCGTCCGCTCCGGCCGCCCGACCTTCCGCCAGTGGCTCACCGCCAAGGCCGCCGCCCCCTGGCCCGAGATCTCCCTCTACGCAGGCCGCCTCACCAAGGCTGCCGAACAGAGCACCGAACCCTGGACCACCGCCGACGAACTGCGCCCGCTGCTCACCAGCGACTACGACCGGGGCCTGCTCGACCACGCCCGCGACGACTACGAGTCCGAGACCGCTCCCGACCTGACCTTCCGGAAGGACGCCCAGTGAACGACCGCGATGACAACGAGATCCCCTTCATCGGCCGCCAGTTCGCCAAGCAGGACCCCGAGCCCGGCCCGCGGCAGCCGGACCCCGCCGCGCCGCAGCCGTCGGCGGGGCTGGAGCCGACCTTCGGCGAGCGGGTCGCCGACGGCGCGATCCGCCTGTGGGAGGCGCTCCGCCCCGTTCTCGCGCGGATGCGTGCTGACGTGGGCGCCTACGCCAACGGGGTCCGGCCCGCCGCGGCCTGGATGAAGGCGACGGTGGTCGTCTTCATCGGCCTCGCGGTCGCCTGGATCGCCTACGGCGCGATCACCGCGATCGTCTCCGCGGCCTCCCACACCTCCGCCCCGCAGGTGCACTTCGACCGCTCCGACCTGCCCCACCACACCGGCCTGATGGCCACCGTCACCCAAGGGCTGCATATCTACTTCGGTGAACACACGTCCGGTCTGCCGGTCAACGACACCACCGCGTACGAGGTGTGGAAGCTCGCCGGGATGGGCTTCTTCCTCTGGGCGTTCCTCTTCCGGGCCTTCGGCGCCCGGCTCGGCTGGGTCCTCTACGGGGCCGCGACGACCGTGATGGTCTGGCAGGCCACCGGGCCCGCCGGCCGCCCGGTCGCCGCCGGGGTCGCCGTCCTCGGCTGGCTGGTGCTGTCCGTGTTCGCCCTGCGCGGCCTGGTCTTCCTGCGGTTCAGCAGCCACAGCACCCACCACCACACCCACAGCAGCCCGCAGATCCGCGTCGAGCCGACCATCCACGTCACCGCGCAGATGGAACCGCCGGTCATCGAGAAGGTCAGCGTCCGCTCCCCGATGGACTGGAACGACTGAGCCCAGGTCAGGTGCCCGGCCCCGCGCCGGGCACTGCCGAGGAGAGCCGGACGAGGCGGACGGTGCCGGACCTCCCCAGTGGTGCCCAGCAAGAACTACGTGTCGGACGTTGAAATCCCGCACATGGAGCGTCAAAGCTCGCTACAGTGATCGTTGCTGAAACTACGTACGTTCGGGATACAGACAAGGACGGTGGGGAGGATGGCCGAGATGGCCAGTGAGCCCGACGCCAAGGGAATGACGGTCGTTGAGATCGCCGACGCCGCGGGCGTCAGCCCGTACTTGGTCAGCGTCGCCGCGAGGACCGCCAAGATCCCTCGCCTGGGCCCGCGCCGCGGCCACGACGTAAGGATCGCCCGCCGCATGGTTGCCGTGCTCCGAACTGGCCTGCTCAACGAGAAGGTCGCGCGGGTGGTTGCGAACGACCTCGACGGAGCTATTGCCGCCAGCCGCGAGCTGACCGCGCTTCTGGAGGAGATGAAGGAGCGCGCAGCCTAGGCATCTGCGCCTGAACAGCCGAAAGCCCGGGTCTCATCCGCCAAGATTCTCCCGGGCCCTCGCACCACTAGCTGAGAGGTTACCCAGTGATTTGGGGTCCGCACCACATCGGCACCGTTAATGTCCGATTCATCACCTTCCCGGAGTCGTCCGCTCGACTCGCATTCGGGGGTGGGGCCCGGTGACCGCGCCCGCGCCCGCCGGCCGTGACGCCTTCTCCGGCGAGCGGTCTTCCTTCCAGCGGATGCTGAACGCCCTGGACATCCTGGGCTGCGCCCCGACTCCGCGTGGTGACCACATCGACGCCCGCTGCCCGGCCGCCGGACACGCCGACAACTCGCCTTCGTTCAGTGCCGACTGGAAGCCGCCGACGGCGGACAAGGCCGGCCGGATGGTGTTCGAGTGCAAGAGCAGCTGCTCCTTCCACGACATCCGCGCCGGGCTCGGGTTCGAGACGCGGGACTTCTACGACGGTGTCTCGCCCGCCTTCCAGCGCGGTCCGGCCACCGCCCTCCCGCGTCCGGCGTCCCGGGCTTCGGTCGCTGCCCCGCCCGCGCAGCGCAAGCCCGCCCAGGTCCCCGAGGCGAAGCCGGAGCCGGACCACCAGCACGACTACGCCGAGGAAGCCCGGCACATCTACGCAGACGCCCAGGGCACCGTGCTGGCCACGATCATCCGCCGCCGCTGCACCAACGAGGCCTGCACGGAGAAGACCTTCGCCACGCACTACCCGGGCCGCAAGAAGCCTGTCGGGGCCAAGCGCCTGGTGGACTGGCTGGGCCTGTACAACCTGCCCGCCGTCGTCGCGGCCATCGCCTCCGGCGAGAGCGTGTACGTGGTGGAGGGCGAGGGCGACGCGGACCGCCTCACCGAGCTCGGCGCCGTGGCGACGTGCAATCCGACCGGGGCGGGCAAGTGGCGTGCCCAGCACACCGAGCAGCTGACCGGTGCGCACGTCGTGGTTGTCGCGGACTACGACGAGTCCGGGTACAAGCACGCCCTCACCGTCAGCAGCGAGCTGGCCGGTGTCGCCGCGTCGGTGCGGGTTGTGCGCGGGCTGGTCCAGGTCCGCAAGGCGGACGTCTCCGACCACCTGGATGCCGGGCACGCCCTGGAGGCCCTGGTGCGGGTGGCCGCCGCCGACCTGGAGGCGGGATGGCCGGGAGTCCAGGACCGGCCCGCCATGGCGAAGCCGGCCGACCCCGGCGCGGCCGAAGCCGGGGTGGAGGAGGAGGAGTCCGACGACGCCGAGGACGGCGAGAAGCCCGCCCGGCTGCCCGGCCGCCCGGTGCACGGCTCCGACGGCTGGCGCTTCGACCCCACCGAGGGCGTCAACGGCGCGATCTGGAAGCGCCAGCGCGGCCCGAAGGGCTCCACCGTGTGGCGCAAGTCCCTGTACTGGTGCCCGAAGGTCACCGTGCGCCTGGTCGTCCTTGGCGAGGATGGCAAGGTCAAGGACCGCTACTACGAGGTGACCGTCGGCGAGGACACCCTCATCGTCGCCCTCTCCGACCTGCGCGCGGTCGACGGCTGGAACACCTTCGCCGACGCCTCCGGCACCGGCACCAAGGCGATGCGCGAAGTCCTCGTCAACATCGTGGAACAGCAGGGCCTCGACCTGCCCCGGACCCTGGTGGTCAAGCGCACCGGCTGGCACGACCTGCCCGGCTACGGCCGCACCTACGTCTTCGCCGACGGCCGCACCCTGCCCGAGGGCCGCCCCGTCCAGGTCGACAAGGAGAAGGTCCGCGAGCGCGTCCGCAAGGCCGCGATGCCGCTGGAGAAGACCGCCACCCTCGAAGAGTGCCGCACGGCGGTCCAGGAGATCGCCGCCCACGGCTGGACCGGCACGTTCTCGGTCGGCACCGGAGCCCGCTCCATGGGCTTCACCCTGCGCCCCGTCACCGCGGGCCTGGCCTTCTTCGGCGAGCGCAACTCCGGCAAGACCTCCACCGGCGCCGTCCAGCGCGGACTGCTGTTCACCAAGCGCCCGGAGGCGTTCCCGCCCGAGCCCACCCGCGCCTTCCACCACACCAAGACCACCATCGAACTCGCCGTTGCCTTCGAGGCGGACTCCCCGCTGCTCATCGAGGACCTGGCGCTCACCCTCGACTCCGCCCCGGCGGAGGTCCGGGAGGCCAACGACAAGCTGGAGATGCTCTTCCGCTCGGTCGGCAACGACGAGGAGATGCGCGGTCGCTCCACTCGCAAGCTCGGCCACCAGGAAGCCAGCTACGTGCGCGGCATCCCCGTCGCCACCGCGCAGATGATGCCGCCCACCATGCAGGCCTCCCTCTACCGCCGCGCGGTGTGCATCCAGATGTCGGAGAACGGCGGCCAGCTCGACTGGCGCTGGTACCGCGACGGCGGCGGCAAGATGCTGGAGGTCCCGCTGCGCACGATCGGCGAGATGGTCCTCCAGCACCTGTACGCGCAGGGCGACGAGGCGACCGAGTACCTGGAGGACCTCGACGCCAAGGCGACCGCGCTCCTCAAGCCCTACGTCAACAAGGCCCTGCCCGACTACAACGGCCCGATGGAGGGCGTCATCAAGGCCGCCGGCGGCATGCTCGCTGGCATCCTCCTGATCGCCGACGTGCTCGACATGGACGGCGAGGCACTCGCCCGCACCGTCTGCGGGCCGCTCGCCGACTCCCTGGCCCAGCAGGCCGAGAAGATGGATGACCGCCACGCCGCCCAGGACGACCTGCCCACCGCCGTGGCCGCCGTCATCCGCAACAGCCTGCTGCGCAACAAGGCCCACATCCGGGACGCCGCCGGCACCGTCCGCCCGGCCGTCCCCCACGAGGTCGAGCAGGCCCAGGGCCTGATCTACAAGGGCACCGACGAGAACCACCGGCCCGTCTGGGAGGGGCGCGGCTCCGCGTTCTACTGGCTCCCCGACCGTGGCCCGGCCCTCGGCATCACCTCCGAGCACCTGCACGACCTGCTCCAGAACGGCACCGACGCCAAGGTCAAGGGCACCACCAGCCGCTCCCTGCCCAACGCCCTGCTGCGCTCGGGCATGACGTACCGCAACAGCACCCAGAAGGGCCGGGAGGCCACCTGGCGGGTCGACATCGCGGGGAAGAAGCCCTGGCTGATCCTCATCAAGCCCGAGTACCTGTGGGACCTCGGCGACGACGGGGACACCCCGCCCCCCGCTGGCGGGACCGGCGGACCGGGAACGAACGGCGGGGCGGACGACCCCGCCCAGCCGCTGGCCGACGGTGACCGGACAACGCCGCAGGACGGGACGGACACCCCGGACCTGCCGGAGGTGGAGCAGACCCTGTTCGACAACACCGGCGGCTCCGAGGCGGAGCCGTCCATGACCAGCACCGCCACCGACGCGATCGAGGAGGATGACATGCCCTACCAGGAGCAGCAGGCGCCGTGCGTGGTGTGCGGCAAGCCGACTCCGCGCCGGGAGGCCGACGGCACCCCGCGCCACCTGAACATCCCCGGCGTGTTCTCCTGCAACGCCACCCCCGGCGGCGGCGGCTTCCTGGCCACCCCCCCGGCGCCCGAGAGCAGCCCCCTCCCCGCATCCCCGATCCCCGTCCAGCAGCCCGCCCCGGCCGCCCGCGAGCGGACCGCCCAGGCCCGCACCGCCCCGGCCGACGACCAGGGCGAGGCACCGGCCGCCGAGTACCCGAACGGCCCGCTGGCGGTGCTGGAAGCCGCCCCGGACGGGACGCTCACCGCGCACCTGGCCGACGGCCGCACCCTGGTGTGCGAGGCGAAGTCCCTCAATACCCTGGCCACCTGGGCGCTCGGCGCAGGTCTCGGCCAGGCCCGCCTGCACAAGTGGGGCACCGACGCCGACCCGATGGTCGTGCTCACCACCTCCGCCGCCGCCAAGCTGGGCCTGCCGCCGGAGCTGGAGGACCGCCGTCACCTGCGCTTGCCCGAGGACCACAAGGTCGTCAAGGCACTCACCAAGGCCGGCTGGCAGCTCACCAAGCGCGGCTTCTCCGCCTGGACCCGCCTCTACAAGCCGGTCACCGACGGCCGCCGCCAGTGCGTCCAGCTCGCCGTGATGCCCTGGGACGCCCTCGGCGGCTCCAACGGCTGGGCCATCGACCCCGACACCGCCCCCGCGGACGTCGCCCGCACCCTGGGCACCTACGCCAACCGGGTCATCGCCCCGCGCGGCTCGATGGGCACCAACGGCATCGAACTGCTCCTCCAGCTGCGCCCGGCGACCCGGGCGGTGTGGAGCGAGGACGAGCAGCGCTACGTCTCCGGCCCCGTTCCCGGGAGCTTCACCCGCGCGGTGCAGCCCGCGCCGCCGGAGGCCCCGGCGGAGCACCCGCTCGCCCAGGGCCGCGACGAGGAGACGGACGCGATGCGGGAGGAGGCCTGGAACTGGCACCGCGACGTCGCCGACACCGAGGCCGGCTTCCCGTTCGCGGTGGGCCTGGACACCAATACCAGCTTCCTGTCCGCCTCCAGCCGCCTGCTGGTCGGCGACGGCGACCCGGTCCACCACCAGCGGCCCGCCTTCGACAAGAAGACCCCGGGCGCGTGGCGCGCCGACTTCTCCGCCGCCGAGTGGGACCCGCGGTTCCCGTGCCCGCTCACCCCGGACGGCCAGCCGCCCACCGGACCGGGCTGGTACACCACCCAGACCATGGCCTACGCCGCCGAACTCGGCCTCACCGTGGAGCCGCTGGAGGCGTGGCTGCGCCGCCCGGCCGCCGCCGCGTGGCTCGACCCGTGGCAGGAGCACCTGGCCCGCGCCTACAAGGACACGATGGCCGCGCTCGGCATCGAGCAGGGTATGGATCCGGAGGCGTTCCTGGCGGCGATGGAGGCCTACAACCAGGGCGTCGGCGACCCGGTCGAGCGTGCCGTGGTTCGCTACATCAAGCAGACCGTCAAGTCCGGCATCGGGAAGCTCCGGCAGTCCCCGTCCCGCCACTGGGGCCACAAGACGGGCGAGCCGTGGCCGGAGCTGGAGAAGCTGTGGTGGCGCCCCGACGTGCGCGCCGCCGTCATCTCCACCGCCCGCGTCGCCCAGCACCGCAAGATGCTCAAGACCTACCGGGCCACCGGCCTGGCGCCGCTCGCCGCGTACTCGGACTGCGTCATCTACCCGGCGCCCGAGGCCTCCGCCCTCGCCGTCGTCCCGCGCACCCCCGACGGCACCCAGGTCCCCGGCGCGTTCCGCCTCGGCGTCCAGCCCGGCTGGTGCAAGCAGGAAGGCGCCCGCGACCTCGCCTGGTACACCGACACGCACACCAAGGGCATCAACCCCGCCCGCTACATCGCACCGCGCGCCAACGAGCGCGACACCGAAGGGGAGTGACAGACATGGGCAAGATGCTCGACGGCCTCGGCGACGCGCTGCGCGGCAAGCTCACCCCGCAGCAGGCCGACATCCACAAGACCACCAAGGGCCGCGTCGGCTTCCTCATGAAGAAGGAAGGCACCGTCGCCAAGGTCGCAGCCAGGCTCGGCGTCAGCGCCACCGCCGTGCGCCGCTACCTCAAGGGCGAGCGCAAGACCCCGCCCGCCGCCATCGCCAAGAAGATCGAGGCCGAGGTCCGCAAGGACTGGAAACCCGGACTGCAGAAGCAGGCCGCCAAGACCGCCGCCCAGGGCCCCGTCACCGTCAAGACCCGCGCCGCCTTCGGCTACAGCTCCTCCGCCACCGGCACCACCACCCCCGACCCCCGACTGCGCCAGCTCACCCGGACGCTCCCGGCGGACTACGCGGCCCGCCTGTTCGACGCGCAGATGGCCAACGACGAGGACGGGGCCCGAGCGATCCTCGCCGAGTACATCCAGAACGACTACTTCAAGGAGGGCGGCCGGGGCGAAGCCCTAGAAGTCGAGATCTCGGACATCGACCACATCGAGTTCGACTGGTAGCCACCCGGAAGCGCTCCCCGCGATCCCGGGACTGCGCAATCCCGCACTCGCGGACAAACGGAAGGGGTGCCCAGCCACAGCGGCCGGGCACCCCTTCCCCGCGTCTGCTACCGCTGCTGCGCCTCGGTCTGCTCGCGGATCGCCGCGGCAACGTCCAGCAGCGCGAACGCGACGGCGGCCAGGCCCTCGCCGATCGCGTCGGTCTGCTTCTCCTCGCCCTGCCGGCCACCCGCGTCGCCCGCGTACGACGCAGCACGGTCTTCGTATCTCGACACTCGGTCCTCCCCAATGTGCGACGACAACCCCACCAGCCTTTCCAGATCCCTGGCAGGCCATGCGCTGCTGAGACCGCTCACGAGCAACGCCGTGATCCCGGGACTGCGCAATCCCGCTGCACATCAGCCCGTGGTCGGATGGGCATCCCACCCCGAGATGAACGTCCTGAGCTGTCCCCGCTGTCGCTCCTCCCTGGCAATTCGGTCCGCCAGCACGGCGCGGTCGACGTACCGGTCGACGGCGGCAAGGACCAGCCGCTGGAGCTCGGCCGGATCCAGCGCTTCGACCTCCCACTGCACCGGCCGACCGGGATCGAGGCCGTAGCGGTCGGCGAACGCCGGCCACCGCGGGTCCCCGGCCTTGCCGACGGCTGCGGGCAAGTCGTGTTCGCGCACCTGCTCATGGGTCAACAGGACGCGCTCCACGTGGCTCCAGCAGTCGGTGCGCGCCACCCAGTCACGCTCGATATCGGCACCCGAGGCATCGAAGTCACCGACGTAGAGCAACACGGCACGGCGCGGGTCACGGGAGGTCCGGTCGCGCACCACCTGGGCGTAGCTCTGGCTGCCGAATCCCCGCACGACGAGCACTGGAACGCCCATCTCCCCCAACCAGCCGGTCAGCTGCGCCCGCAGGGTGTCCTTCTCGCAGGCCACGTACAAGGCGGTCGCCTGGCCCGCGGTCCGGTCCAGGGCGAACCAGTCAGGGGCGGCACGCAGGAACGCGGTGGCGTCCGGCCAGGCCGGCGGCACATGGACCTCGCGCAGGGGGTCGATCAGGTCCGGGAACCGCTCCTCCCGCCGGGCCTGGGCAAGCTGTGCGGACAGACGCCGGTACGTCGGCGCCGTGTGCGGGATCAGCCCCACGGACACGAGCCGGTAGTAGATCTGGCGCAGGGTGCAGCCCCCGACCTGGTCATAGCCGGTGACGATTTCAGCGGCGCGCTCCACAACGCGCGCCCATTGGAGTCTGCTCACACCGGTACATGTACCGCTCGACGCGGGCGAAGACCTCCAATACGGCCCACCTGGCGGGTCAACGCCACGGGACGGGCTTACCAGCCCGGACGGCTGCGCTAGCCTCGAAGCACCGTCACCGGCCACACCTGGAGATCACGATGCGGATGGTGTTCGACCCCACCGAAGCCGAAGGGCTGCGCGCCACCGCCCGCGACGCGGCACTGGAGGACCCCACCCTCGCGTACGTCCTGCTCGACCTCGCGGACCGCGGCGTCGACCTGAACGACCGCCGCACCTGGGACGACATCAAGGCCGAGCGCGGCATCGAGACCGCCCCGGCCGCCGACGGCGAGCAGCGCGTTGCCTGACCGCCCGCCGCGCCGTGCGGTCATCACCTTCCACGAGGTCGCCGAACGCCAGCTCGCCGAGATGGACGACGCCGCCCTCGCCCGCCTCGACCCGCACCTGAACACCATCGCACTGAACCCGAAGACCGCCGGCGTCCAGATGCGCACCGACAGCCCGGTCCTGGAGTACGCCAAGGACGGCGTCCGGATCGCGTACGTGTCGACGGTGCTCGGCACGATCGTCCTGGTCGCCTACCTTGAGGTCGACCGAAGCCCCTCCCCGCGTCGCTCAAAGACTCCGGGCCCGACCGCACCCCCGAGTAGTCGGGCCTAGCCCCCGTTCGCACCGGCTCGCGCCGTGATGACTCCCGCTGTTTCGTGACACCACGAAACCCTGATCGGTAGCCTCACCTGGTGAGTTCCGACGAGCCCGGCCCCCCAGCCCCGATTTGCGCCCAGTGCGGCAAGAAGCTGACCGTGCCCCACACCGGTCGGCCAGCGCGCTTCTGCGGCACGGCATGTCGATCCAAGGCCTACCGTCGGCGCCGCGCCGCCCACCTCGCTGCCCGGGACGACCAGAACCAGACCCGACCCCCGGTCGAGACGGCCCCCGCCGCCGACGAACCGCCCGCGGGGCCTCACCAGAACGTCCTGCTGCTCGGCAACGCGCTGGGCGAGGCCGCCGACGCCTACGTTCGCCAACTCACCGACGGCGACGACCCGGACCGCGCCCTCAACACCCTGACCCGGGTCACCGCGGTCTACTACAAGCGACTCATCGAGCAGGCCCGCCACGCACGACGCGAGGCCCTCGGCCTGCCCGACCCCGCGGACCTCATCCGGGAAGGCCTGGCCGAGAGCGCCACCGCCATGCACAGCCCGGCCCCCGAAGTCCCGGCGGCCCGCGACGCGCGGACTTCCGTGACACGCCACGAAACAACCACGCCTGATCAGCCAGCCGCCACCCCGACCAGGCGCATCAGCTCCGCTCTGGTGCCTGTCCCCGCCAGTCCCCGCAACCGCTTCGGCCGTCCCACCGCCACCCACAGCCTCGCGGACGAACTCGGCGACGGCTGGACGCTCGCTGGCTGGCCTGACCAGCCGGACGTCTTCTACGTCCTGCTCCACAAACTCGCCGTCGGCTGGGTCGAGCGCGGCATCGTCGGAACCGGCTACTGGGTCGCCATCGGCAACCCCACAGCCAGCGTCTACATCACCGACCACCGCAGCCAGCAGCCGCTGCTCCACCACAGCCCGCAGACTGCCGCCCGCACGCTCAAGGCTGCCTTCGACCAGCGCCGCGCCCAGCTCGCTGACTGACGGCCAGCCGGAAGCCCTCCAGGGCCGCTCTGCGGGCCTGACTGAGCGTGCCACAGCCCAGCGTCGGGTACCCTCCAAGAGGCGCTCAGCAGCCGCCTGGACAGCGCCGCGGGGACCGGTGAGAACACCCGGCCAACTCCCTTGTCCCGACCGGAAGCGGCCCAATCAGACCCCTTCCGAAGCCGCTTCCGATACCGCTTCCGGTCATCTCTCCTCCCGAAGCGGCTTTCCCGCAGGTCAGCACCCTTGTCCATAGCCGCGAAAAACGCCGACAGCCCTTCTGTCGCCTAGCGCGGCTCCCTCAGGGTTTCCAGCTCCAGCCGCTCAGGCGTTCGCCCAACCCCCGGGCTGTCGCCCCGGCCCCCAGGAGACAGCCCGGAGCTCACGCCGCGCCGGGCAGCCTGGCGTTGCGGTTAGGTGCGGCGGGCGGGCGGGCGGCGCGGGCGGCCGGGGGCGGGCGTGATCCACTTGTCGGCGGTGTGCGGTATGCAGAGCAGGAAGCCGCCGACCGAAGGGGGAGCACCGTGAGCAGCCGCCAGCCTGACCCGAGTACACCCGCCGACCCGAACGGCCCGGCCGCCGCGGCTGAGCCGCGCAAGCGCACCCGCAAGGCGTCCAAGGCCAACCCAGGCGGCTCCTCCAACGACCTGCGCGCCGACGTCCTGCGCGCGGTCGCCGTCCTGAAGGTCGTGACTCCTCACCAGCTCTGGCGGGCGGTGCGTCCGGAGGCGAAGGAGAACAAGTTCGCCCGCGCGGCCCTGAACGACTTGGCCAAGCGGAGACTGACGGTCAAGCACGGCACCGGACCCGACGGCCGGGACATCTGGGGGATGACCACCGCCGGCCGAGACGCCGCTCGCGCGCTGTTCCCCGATGGCCGGGACATGGGCGGCATCGCCCGCCACGCCGGAGCCAGCGCCGCGGCCGGCCACGCCCTGGCCGTCTCCGAGACCATCATCAGCTTTGTCCAGGGAGGCACCGGCCCCAACATCCCCGACGGCCAGATCCACGGCGACCGCACCGCCCCCGGCGTCGGACCCGGCTTCGGCCGCATCGACCAGTGGGCCACCGAAATCGAGCACCTCACCCCCCACAAGCCCACCATCCGCACCGACGCCGTGCTCCGCGCGGCCGACCATGGCGTGCCGGTGCTCCTGGTGGAAGTCGACCTCGACAACGAGTCCAACCCGATCGTGGCCCGCAAGCTCGACCACTACCGGAACTACTTCGAGCACTACCGCGTCTTGCCCTGCCCGTACCCCTACCGCTCCATCGGAGCACTGGAGTGGGGCAGCCGGCCGAACGAGCGCGAAACCCACTGGCGTCGCACCTACCCGCCCACCGGCCGCCCCGGCTACCCACCCGTCGCCATCGTCCTCGGCCACCTCGGCCCCCGCGCCACCCGCCAGCGCGTCCAGGCCCTCACCGAACTGACCCGCCGCCACTGGCAAGGCCAACACCTCAGCGACGGCTACTACGACCGCACCGAGGCCATCCCGATCCTCTTCACCACCCTGGAGCTGCTCACCGAGCGCGGCCCCCTGGCCCCCATCTGGCGCCGCGCGGGCCGAGAAGGCCCCCTCCAGCCCCTCCACGACGCCCTGGACGACCACGACGGCCCCCAGGCCTACGCCAAGCACCAGGAAGCCCTGCGCGCCCAGCAGAAGGCCGAGCAGGACGCCGCCGAACGCCGCCGCAAGGAACGCGAACTCCTCGCCACCGCCTGCCCCGACTGCCACCGCACCGCCGACAAATACAAGAACCCCCGCTACGCCTCCGACGGCGAACAGAAATGCCACTTCTGCCAGCAGAAAGACGAGAAGGCCGCCCAAGCCAAAGCCGCCCAGGAAATCGCCGCAGCCACCCAGACCCACATTGAACGCGCCCAGGTCGCACAGAACGCCACGCTGCTCCGCACCATCTTCGGCCCCCGAAAAGGCACCAAGAAAGCGAAGACAACAGCCGATACCGACGGCCCCGTTGCGGGATAGACGAAGGCGGCCGTCGATGCAGATCCCGCTACCGCAGACCGGTAAGCAGAGATGGCACGATAGGGCGGTATGGGACTGCGATAAGAAGCACGGCATGATGCTGCTAACCGATCGGCCAAATCGGCCGCCCCGCCAGCCCCGGGCGGAATCAGCATGAACCCCGACGACTACCGACCCTGAATCACCTCCCCGCGCTCCTCCGACCAGTCGTCGGCCTCGCGGGCGGGACGGGCAGCATCGAAAGACACCGCACAGGGCCCCAGCCCCTCCGCGTCCGCCGGCGGTCTCCGCGACACCATGTGAAGCTGCCTCACATCTTGCGCCAGCCACAGAGCTGCCAGCCTGTCGCGCGTCACGACTGTCGCGCCACAAAAGCCACCTGAACAGGCACAACCCCTACCGCTGAGCCCAACGCGACAGCGCGACAGCCAACCTTGATGCCCACCCTTGATGACACGAAACTCGTCACGAAACCCCGCTCATCAAGGAGTCCACCGTCCCGCATGAGGACGCATGCGGCTCCGGTCGACCGCTTTTCGCTGCGTTGCCATCAGAGCTCGATCGGTCCCGCCTCCAGGCCACACACACCGGCCACGAGCACCGCAGGTACCGGGCCAGCCAGTGGGCAGGAGCCACCAGAAGGATCACCGGAAAGGGCATGGTGGCTAAGCCAGGATTTCCGAACAGGGCAATTCTGATACACCCTCACAATGCCCATCTGGCCGGGGCCATGGAGTCCACCGCGCAAGCTCGGGAGTCTCCGGTGTCAGGCGGCGAGGAGTCCAGTGGGAATCCTGTAGGTAAAGATGGCTCCCCGCGACATGGAGAGCCACCTCTATTTACTTCCCGGATAGGCTTCTGACGAATGCTAAGATGTGCATTAATAAAGAGAGTGCAGCTATGATTAGACCGACTGTAATTACCTTTCACCCCCTCTCGCAATCCATTTCGATTTCACGGCGACTGAAGCAAAGTCGCCCGACTTAATGTATCGATTCTATCGCAGTTTGGCGTCTACAGAATCAGCAACCACCTGAATGTAAATCGCGCGAAGCGCCGATTTGGCGTCGGAATTCATATCCACGATTTCGCATTCCAGCGGCCCGGCTGCCCCCTCCCCGCGTCGCAGTCAGCATCAAAATCGCATGTCAGAAGCTTCCTGACGGCTGATCAGCCACAACCGGGGTTGGAGGACGCGAAGCGGCCGACCGTCGTTGGAAGGCGCAGCGCGCCGCCCTACCCGCTCCGCGGGTAGGGTG
>NZ_JBSGET010000116.1:0-26810 GCF_053603035.1 Kitasatospora sp. NPDC004272
GGTGCCGCCGCGGGCCCGGCAGGCGGTGCTCGCGGCGGGCGGGGCGGCTCCCGGAACGGCCCGGCTGGTGGCCGCGGCCGTGGAGCGGGTCGCCGAGTGCGGGCTGGCTCCGCAGGGGACGGGCTTCTCCGCCGTCCTGAACCGTTCGGCGTTCACGCTCGGCGGCCTGGTCGCGGCCGGGGAGTTGGACCGGGCGGAGGCGGGGCGGCTGCTGCGGGCGGTCGCCGAGGCCGTCCGTCCCGGCCAGGAGCGCCGGGCCGAGCAGATCATCCGCAGTGGCCTCGCCGCCGGCGAGCGCCACCCGCTGCGCCCCGGGAGGCGGCCTTGAGTTTCGATTCCGGGGCCGAGGCGCTGTTCGGCTTCGATCCGCAGGCCGTGGCCGCGCAGATCCTCGCCCAGCAGACGCGGGTGCTGGAGCCGTCCGTACCGGCCCTCGTGCCGGTCGCGGAGCAGCTGGCCGCGGCGCGGGGCCTGCTGCCCGACACGCTCTCCGACCGGGGCAACGCGAAGCTCTTCGTTCGCCTGTACGCGGGTGACTACCGGCACGTCCCGGGTTTGGGCTGGTACCGCTGGGACGGTACCCGGTGGACCGCCGACGAGGACGACACCATCCTGTGGGCGGCCGGGGACCTGGCGGAGAGCATCGCGGTGCAGGATCCGCGCGGGCTGTTCTCCATGCAGGCGCTGCAGCAGCACCGTCGGCGGTCGCTGTCCACCGCCGGGATCAACGCGATGCTGGCGCAGGCGAAGTCGGCTCCGGGGATGGTGCTGTCCGCCGTGCAGCTGGACGCCGACCCGTACGTCCTGTGCACGCCGGCCGGCGTCGTCGACCTGCGCACCGGGGTGGTGCGCAGGTCCGAGCCGGACAAGGACTTCTACTCCCGGTCGACGAGCGTGGGTCCGGCGGACACGCCCACTCCGCGCTGGGACCGGTTCCTGGCCGACACCTTCGGCCAGGACGCGGCGGGGCGGGAGATGGCCGGCTTCCTCCAGTTGCTGCTGGGCTACTCGATCACCGGGGACGTGGGCGCGCAGGTGATGCCGTTCCTGTTCGGGTCGGGGAAGAACGGCAAGTCCGTGCTGCTGGACGTCCTGATGAAGCTGCTCGGGGACTACGCGGACGCGGCTCCGCCCGGGTTCCTGATGGCGCGTCCCTTCGAGGGCCATCCCACCGACCTGGCGGAGTTGCACGGCCGCCGGGTGGTGGTCTGCGCGGAGGTCAAGCCGGACGACAGGTTCGACGAGGCCCGGGTGAAGATGCTGACCGGCGGGGACCGGATCAAGGCGCGCCGGATGCGCCAGGACTTCTTCTCCTTCACGCCCACCCACAAGCTGTGGCTGCTGGGCAACCACCGGCCCCAGGTCGGTACGGGGGGGTTCGCGTTCTGGCGCAGGATGCGGCTGATCCCGTTCCTGAACGTGGTGCCGGACGAGCGCAAGATCGACAACCTGGCCGGGGTGCTGGTCGCCGAGGAAGGACCCGGCATCCTCAACTGGCTCATCGAGGGCGCCCGCCGCTACCTCGGCGGTGACAAGGACCTCACCGGCCCGGCCAGCGTGCGGATCGCCACCACCGCCTACGCCGAGACCGAGGACCACACCGCGCGGTTCTTCGACGAGTCCTGTGCCGTGCACCCCGACCAGCGGGCGGAGCAGACCGCCCTGTACGCCGCGTACCGGACCTGGTGCCACAATGAGGGCGCGGTGGCCCTGTCCTCCCGGGCCTTCGCCCAGCGCGCCCGCGAACTCGTCGGCCTCGGCTCCCCCAAGGAAATGGTCCTGTCCAACAGCCGCAAGTACTATCCGGGAGTCGGTCTCCTCACCGGACAGGAGCAGCAGCCGTGAGCTCCCTGATCAGCGACGACGAACTCGTCCACGAGGCGGAACTCGTCTGGCTGGAGGACATCAGCGCCCTCGACTACGTCCGCCAGAGCCTGGACCGGCTGCCGAACCGCCGCGGCCGGCCCGCGTACCACCGGGCGGGCCGGTTGGTGGGGTACGCGCAGTTGGGCCGGGAGGCGAAGGCGTCGCGGTCCTCGGGGACGTTCCGGCGGCGGGTGTTCTGGCTGCTGCCGCACGACCGCGACGCCCGGCCCGAGGGGTTGTACGCCACGGGGGCTCCGGCGGAGGCGGTCGATCCGGGGACGCTGGCGCCGGGGACGCGGGGCCGCAAGACGGAGCGTTCGGAGGGCGGGCCGCCCTCCAGTGCGATGCGGGAACTGGGGATCACGCTGCCGTTGTGAGGCCGGGCCCCCGTTCCGGCGGGGGCCCGGCGCGGCCGGGCTACGCCGCAGTGGTGAGCGTGCGCGGTCCGGTGGTGCCGAAGGCGTGGGCGTTGTCGTGGGCCCAGGTCAGGTAGTCGGTGGGCTGCCGTCCGGTGAGGGCGGCCAGGTCGGTGCTCACCCGGGTCTTGGCTCCGGCGTGCTGGCGCTCGGCGCTCTCCAGGAGTGCCTGGGCCACCGGCAGCGGGTAGCGGCGGCACAGGCCGGCCAGGGCTTCGTGCGGCGGCAGTTCCTCGAAGCGCACGGGTCGGCCGAGCGCCCGGCCGATGGCGTCGGCCTGTTGGGCCGGGCTGATCGCCTCGGGGCCGGTGAGCGCGTAGGTGCGGCCGTGCTGGCCGGGGCTGGTGAGCACCTCGACGGCGGCGCGGGCCACGTCGCGCGGGTCGATGCAGGCGTTGCGGGTGGCGCCGCCCAGGGCCCGCACCACGCCGTCCTCGCGGATCGTCCGGGCCCATCCGAGGGTGTTGGTCATGAAGGCGCGCGGCCGCAGGAAGGTCCACTCCATGCCGGAGGTGCGGATGAGCTCCTCGTTGTCGCGCTGCCAGCGGGTGACCAGGTCGTGCGCGCCCTGGTCCTCGACCGCGAGGGCGGAGAGCTTGACCAGGGAGCGGACGCCGGCCGCGGCGGCGGCCTCGACCAGGATCTCGTCCTGCCAGGGGCGGCAGGGGTCGCAGGTGACCACGAACACGGTCTCGACGCCGGCCATGGCGGCGTGGATGCTCGCCGGCCGGTCGTAGTCGCCGCGCACGACCTCGAAGGGGTTGCCGGGGCGTTCGGGGACGCCCGTGCCGCTGCGGCTCAGGACCCTCACCGGCGTGTCCTGGGGGAGTCGGCGCAGAATCTTGCGCCCCACCGTGCCGCTGCCGCCAGTCACCAGGATCATTCTCTTCACCTTGTCAGTCATCGGTTCTCGGAAAGGAGTGCGGTGCGCGCGGGGCGCGGTTCCGGTCAGCCGGGCGGGAGGCCCGGGCTGTCCTGCCAGGCGGCGGGGCGGTCGGCGGCCGCGACGCAGCGGGGGGTCTGGCTGCCGCGCCAGCCGGGGCCGACGGTGCGGGGGTCCACGGACTCGGAGGGCGCGCCGCAGGCGTAGGGCCCTTCGGGCCGGGTGTCGCGGTCGTGCGGCAGCAGCCAGAACACCCGGCGGCGGAACGTGCCCGAGGCGGGGGAGGCCGGGGCGTCGGGGTGGAGCACGGCGTAGCCGACCAGTCGGCCGGCGCGCTGGTGGCGGGGCCGGTCGTGGCGGTCGGGCAGCCGGTCCAGGCTCTGGCGGACGTAGTCGAGGGCGGTGATGTCCTCCAGCCACACCAGTTCGCTCTCGTCGGCGAGTTCGGCGGGCTCGATCAGGGCGCTCATCGGGTGCCTCCCCTGGGGTCGGTGGTTCGGGGGCCGGTGCCGCGGACGGTGGAGAGCGTCTGGTCCACCCGGGCGGCGAAGGTGCGTCGGGGTACCGGTGCGGCGTCCTCGGTGCCGCACCAGTCCTGGTAGGCGCGGTAGAGCCGGGTCCGGGCGGCCGGGTCGTCCGCGGCGGCGAGGTGCTGGTCGAGGAAGCGCGCGGTGTGGTCCTCGGTCTCGGCGTAGGCGGTGGTGGCGGTGCGCACGCCGGCGGGGCCGGTGAGGTCCTGGTCGCCGCCGAGGTAGCGGCGGGCGCCCTCGATGAGCCAGTTGAGGATGCCGGGTCCTTCCTCGGCGACCAGCTCCCCGGCCAGGTTGTCGATCTTGCGCTCGTCCGGCACCACGTTCGGGAACGGAATCAGCCGCATCCTGCGCCAGAAGGCGTCTCCGCCGTTGGCGACGCGCGGGAGGTGGTTGCCCAGCAGCCACAGGGTGTGGGTGGGGGCGAAGGTGAACGGTTCCCGGCGCATCCGGTGGGCGGTGACGGGGCCGTTGCCGGTGAGCAGTTCCACCCGGGCCTCGTCGAAGCGGTCCTCCGGGTCGGGTTCGGTGCACACGATGATGCGGCGGCCGTGCAACTCGGCCAGGGTGGTGGGGTGTTCGTCGAAGGGGCGGGCCATCAGGAAGCCGGCCGGGGCGGCGTCGGCGTAGTCGCCGAGCAGTTTCATCAGGACGTCCGTCAGCACGGACTTGCCGTTCTTCCCGGATCCGACGAGGAAGGGCATCACCTGCTGCTCGGCCCGGCCGGTGAGGGAGCGGCCGAGGAGCAGGTGGAGGAAGCCGGTGGTCTCCCGGCCGGCGGCGTCCTCGCCGAAGGTGTCGGCCAGGAAGCGGTCCCAGCGCGGGGTGGGGGTGTCCGCCGGACCCACGCTCGTCGACCGGGAGTGGAGGTGTCCGTGCGGTTCGGGCGCGGTGAGCGTGCCGGTGCGCAGGTCGACGACGCCGGCCGGGGTGCACAGCGCGTACGGGTCGCTGTCGAGGCGGGAGGCGGGTGCGGCCAGGCCGGGCAGGTGCCGGGCCCGGTCGAGGAGGCCGGTGATCCCGTCGGTGGAGAGCACGTTCTCCGACAGGCCGTGCAGGAGGGGGGCGCCGCGGTGTTCGAACGCGGGTGCCGTCAGCGCGTCGGCCATCTCGCCGGCGGCCCACAGGGCGGATCCCTCGGCGTCGGGCTGCCAGCGGTGGCCGGACCAGCGGTACCAGCCCAGGCCCGGGACGTGGCGGAAGCTGTCGCCGTACAGCGAGGCGAACAGCCGGGCGGCGCCGTCCAGCGGGTCGGTCCAGGTCGGGCGGTACCCGGCGGCGGGCCGGGGTGCGGGGGCCGGGCGGGTCGCGGCGGCGGCGCCGGCCGCGGCCGGGTACCGCGCGTCGGCCGGCAAGGCGCGCGGTACCCGGCTCACTGGTGTCCTCCCCGGCGGTCGTGGGGGTTCCGGAGAGGGGTCGGGGGTGCGGGGAAGCGGGGTCCGCGGCCGTCCGCGGGGCCGCGGGCGGGGCGCACGGGCCGGCCCTGGGCCGCCCGGGGCGGGCCGGAGTGCTCGGGGCGCATGGGTCGCTTCCTCTCGACGGTGCGGTGGTTTCGGCGGGCCGCGGCGGGCCGGGCCGCGGCGGGCAGGGTGCCGGTCAGGCGCGGCGGGGCCGCAGGGCGGCGGTGGCCGCCAGCACCGGCCGGCCGTTCTGCACGGCGGTGACCGAGAAACGGGCGTCGCCCGACTCGCTGTCGGACAGCCGGGTGCTGTGGAGCCAGCAGGGGCTGTCGAGTTCGGTGTAGCGCTTGAACGAGCAGCGCAGGGCGACCAGGTCGGCCGCGGGGGTGCCGAGGCCGGTGTAAGCGGCCTGGCGGACGGCCTCCAGCAGGAGCATGCCGGGGACGTGGTCGACGGGGTGGTCGAACAGGCCGGGGTGGGTGACGTCGACGCGCAGCTGGTGGCAGGTCGGGGAGTTGGTGGCGGACAGGACCACGTCGCGGAAGTCCTGGCGGCCGGCGCCGGACGCGGACAGCGGGGGGGCGAGCGGGACGGCGCGGGCCACGGAGCGTTCGAGGTCGGCGTACTCGCCGCGCAGCCGGGCGTAGACGGCCGGGGACTGGCTGGTGAACGAGGTGGCCGCGGTGGCCAGGGGGCGTCCGTCGGCGGTGATGTCGGCCCGCACCCTGGCCGAGGCCAGCCGTCCGGCGCGGCGCACCGTGTCGGAGGCGGTCATCCGCAGGTCGATCTCGGTGGGGCCGGGGCCGATGGCGAGGCCCTCGGGGTCGAAGGCGGCCTCGAAGTCCATCCAGGTCTGGCGGTCCGCGGCCGGCGCCCCGAGTTCGGCGTGGCCGAGCAGCAGGACGGCCTGGCGGAACGCCTCGACGACGAGCACGGGGTCGAGGCCGGCGTGGGGGGCGCGGTAGATGCAGTGGTCGTCGGGCAGCACCGCGGTGACGTGGTGGGTGCCGGGGGCGCCCTCGTGCCAGCGGGTCGGGAGGACCTCGGAGGGGTTCCTCTTGTGCACCAGCGTCGCGATGGTGCGGGAGAGGTCGGTGGTGACGGTCGTGTCGTGCTCAAGATCCGTGGACATGCGAAGCCCCCCTGGGTCAGAACAGGGGCGGCGGAGGCCGCCCCGACCAGCACAACATAACGAGTGCTCGGTTTATTGTCACAGAGATCGAGTAACTTTTTGATAACGGTGGAGAATGTCGATTCTGTCGATGGTCACAAGCCAGCCACCCTCAAGATGACTAAAAAACCCTACATAGCGGTCAATTCGGACATGCAGCCTAGGAGGAAGGCGCCAATCCGGCTCGGGAGTTTACCAAGAAAAGGTAAAGAAAAGTAAAGAGAAGATAAGTTGAGGAGAGGTGAAGTTCGATACGATAGCGATCGTTCTTAACGTTTTGGAGGGATCGCGGTGCGTGAAGAGCTGAAGCAGGAGCGGGCGGTGCAGACCCGCGCCGCCCTTCTCATGGCGGCGGCGGAGGCCTTCGACGAGTCCGGCTACGCCGGCGCCAGCGTCGCGAAGATCCTGGAACGGGCCGGACTGACCCCGGGGGCGATGTACTTCCACTTCAAGAACAAGGAGGCGCTCGCCACGGCCGTGGCCGCCTCCCAGCAGCAGACGGTCGTACCGCACCTGGAGTCCGAGGGCATCCAGCGGGCGGTGGACACCACGCTGCTGTGGGCCAGGCAGCTGCGGACGGATTCGGTGCTGCGGGCCGGGGTGCGGCTCGGCGTCGAGCGGGACGCGCTCGAACTGCACGACGCCACCACCTTCGACGCCTGGACCGAGATCCTGGCCGGCTTCCTGCGCACCGGGGCCGAGCGGGGCGAGCTCCAGGCCGGGGTCGACGTCCACGAACTGGCCGAGTACATCGTCTCCTGCTGCACCGGCATCCAGATCTACTCCGAGGCCGCCACCCGCCGGGCCGACCTGACCGAGCGCCTGGTGCGGATGTGGCAGATGGTGCTGCCCGGCGTCGCCGTGCCCGCCGTGGTCGCCCGGATCGACCTCAGCGGCGCGCGCCTGTACGCGACCGCCGCCGCCACCGGGAGCTGACCCCGGCACCGCGCGCGGGCGCCGGACCGCGCGCCGGGGCGTTCGACCCGGGACGGAACGATCCATCGTCAACGCCTCCAGCGTCGCCGGGCTGCCGGCCACCGGCGTCCCGGCCGCCCACGTCGCCGCCAAGCACGCCGTGATCGGCCTGACCAAGGAGGCCGCGGCGGAGTACGGGCACCTGGGCATCCGGGTCAACGCCCTCGCGGTCAGCAGCACCATGACCGACATGATCCGGGCCGCCCCGGCCGTGGAACCCGGACTCGGCGACGCCTTCATCTCCAACAGCATCCAGCGGTGCTGGGCGGAGCCGGTCGAGGTGGCGGCGGCCGCCGCCTGGCTGTGCAGCGGCCGCTCCTCCTCCATCACCGGTAGCGCGATGGCCGTCGACGGTGGGGCCACCGCCATCTGAGCCCGCCGGGGCCGGAGCCCGGCCGCGCGGCCTGGACGGACGCGCGGCCGGGCTCCGGCGTGCCCGCTCCGCCCGTCCCGCCCGCCTTGCCCCCGCATCCCTCCCCACCCGGGCTCCGGCCTCGGATCGGCGCTCCACAAGAATAAAGCGAGCAACCGCTTTGTTTTTGCGGGGTTGCGGCGCTACAGTCATCCCGTGAACAGAGGCGCACCGGGCCGTCCGGCGCCGGAAGGGACGTGTGGCCATGGGGCGGGCACGTGAGGGGCAACGGTCGGTCCGCGCGGAGCGGACGAGGGCGGAGCTGGTGCGGGCCGCGGCCCGCACCTTCGACCGCGACGGCTTCGGCGGGGCCTCGCTGCTGCGTATCAGCGGCGAGGCGTCCGCCTCGCTCGGGGCGCTGACCTTCCACTTCCCCTCGAAGTCGGCGCTGGCCGACGAGGTGCAGCGGCAGGCCCGCGACGTGGTCCGGGCCCTGATCGCGCAGACCGCGATCGCCGGGGCCGAACCCCTGGAGGCGGCACGGCTGCTGACCCGGGACCTGGTCGGCGCGCTGGAGCGGGACGACCGGGTGCGCGGCGCGGCGCGGCTGCTGCGGGAGCGCGAGGGCGCGGGCCCCGGGTGGATGGTGGAGTGGGCGGTGGCCGTACAGCTGCAGTTCGCGCGCGCCGCCCGGGCCGGCCTGCTCGCCCCCCGGGCCGAGCCGGAGGAGGTCGCGGCGCTGGTCCAGTACTTGATGGTCGGTGTCGAGGCGGCCGTGCGCGGCCAAGGCAGCGGGGTGTACCCGCTGCAGTCCGCGCGGCTGTGGGAGTTGCTGGAGCGGGGCATCGCCGCGTCGTGAGCCGGTCGTGAGCCGCAGGAGAACGCCCGTCACGATCAGCATATGCCGATCCAAAGTAGCCCTGTAAAACAAAGCGAGCATTCGCTATTGTGTTGATGCGGCTGGGGGACGGTCCACAGCGATGACAGAGGAAGGCGGACAGCCATGACGGTGACCTCCATCGGTACCGTCCCCGACGCGGACCTGCGCACGCTCGTCGCCCGGGAGGTGCACGACCGGATCGGCAGCGGACTGGCGCTGGTCCTGCGCCGCCTCGACCTGCTGGAACACACCCCGGCGAGCCAGGCCGAGAGCCGGAGCGGCCGGCTGGAGGACGTCCGGGCCGCCCTGTCCGAGGCCCTCGGCGCCACCCGCGAACTCGTCGCCAGCCTGCGCGGCGCCCCGCCCGCCGACGGCGCGAGCGCCCCGGCGCCGCCGCTGGAGGCGGCGCTGCGCGACTACCTGCGCGCCGCCGCCCCCGCCGGGACCGAGGTGCGGCTGCGGGTCTACGGCGACGACAGCCGCCTGCCCGGGCCCGTCGGCGACGAGGTGTTCGTGATCGTCCGCGAGGCCCTGCGCAACGCCCTCGCCCACGCCGGGGCCGGCCTGGTCAGCGCGATCGTCACCGTCGCCCCGCACGAGGTCTGCGCGACGGTGCGCGACGACGGCGACGGCTTCGACCCGGCGGCCGTCCGGCGCCCCGGCCGCGCCAACGGCCTGCTCGCCATGGAGGAGCGCGCCGCCGCGCTCGGCGGCACCGCCACCGTCTCCTCCGCACCCAGGCAGGGCACCGAGGTGTCCCTGTGGATCCCGATCGACGAGAGGAAGAACGACCATGACTGACCGCCGGATCCGCATCCTGGTCGCCGACGACCACACCCTGCTGCGCGAGGCGGTGTGCGAGATGCTGGGCACCGAGGACGACTTCGAGGTCGTCGCCCAGGCCGGGGACGCCGTGTCGGCCGTGCGGCTGGTCGCCGAGCACCGCCCCGACGTCGCGCTGCTCGACATCCGGATGCCGCACAACGACGACCCGGTCGCCACCGTGCGCCGCATGCTCCAGTACTGCCCCCGGCTGCGGATCGTCATCGTCAGCACCGACGACCACCCGCTGCTGGTACGCCAGTTGGTCGCCTCCGGCGTGTGCGGCTACGTCCACAAGAGCGCCTCGTGGCAGACCATGACCGCGGCGGTGCGCCAGACCCGCGGCCCCGAGCAGGCGGTGGTGACCCTCTCCCTGCCCACCGGCCGCGCCGCCGACCCCGGGACCGGGGACGGGACGGCGGACGAGCGGCGGCTGTCGGCCCGCGAGATCGAGGTGCTGACGCTGGTGGCGGCTGCCCTGAGCAACCGCCAGATCGGCGCCCGGCTCGGCATCACCGAGGGCACCGTCAAGCGCCACCTGCGGAACCTGTTCGACAAGCTCGGCGCCGTCTCCCGGATAGACGCCGTCAACAAGGCCGTCGCCACCGGCCTGGTCCGGCCGCACCAGCCGCAGCGGTCGCAGCGCTCGGCCGCCTGAGCGCCCGGACCACGGGGCGGGGTCCGGACGGCCCGGCCCGCGGGGGCCGGGCGCTCAGATGCTCAGGTAGCCGCCGTCCACCGGGATGGCGCTGCCGGTCACGTAGGAACTGGCGTCGCCGGCCAGGAACAGCAGCGCCCCGTCCAGCTCGTACAGCTCGCCGGCCCGGCGCATCGGGGTGCGGCGCTCGACCCAGGAGCGTCCCTTGTCGTTCTCCAGCATGTCGGCCGTCATCTCCGACCAGAACCAGCCGGGGCACAGGCTGTTGACCCGCACCCCCCGGTGGGCCCACTGGGCGGCCAGGTCCCGGGTCAGGTTCACCACCCCGCCCTTGCTCGCCGCGTACGCCGCCTGCGGCAGGCTCCCGCTGCCGACCATCCCGTAGACCGAGGCCACGTTGACGATGCTGCCGCGGCCCCGTTCGAGCATGCCCGCGCCGATGACGCTGCTGAGGGCGAACACCGCGGACAGGTTGACCGAGACGATGGCGTCGAAGCTCTCCGGGCTCTGCCGCTCCGCGGGCACCACCTCCGACAGGCCCGCGTTGTTGACCAGGACGTCGATCGGGCCGAGCTGCTCGGCGACGGTGCGCACCAGCTGCTCGCGCTGGTCGGCGCGGGTCACGTCGCACACCACCGGCAGGCTGCCCGGCAGTTCCTCGGACAGCAGGCGCAGCGGCTCCTCGCGGCGGGCCGTCAGCACGACCCGGGCGCCGGCCGCGCTGAGCACCCGGGCGAAGTGCGCGCCGATCCCGCTGGAGGCGCCGGTCACCACCGCGACGCGGCCGTCCAGCCGGAACATCGCGGTGGGGTCGGGCAGCGCCGCGGTGTCGCGGGCGGGGCGCGGCGGGGTCTGGGTCTGGATTGCGGTGGTCATCTCACATCACTTCCACAACGGCGGCGGACCAGGTGAAACCTGCGCCGGCACTGAGCAGGACGAGGAGTTCGCCGGGGCCGGCCGCCCCGGTGGCGAGCAGGTCGGCGAGGTTGGCGACGGCGTCGCCGGCGCCCAGGTGGCCGGTGTCCCCGCCCAGGTCGACGACCGGGGCGGAGCAGGCCGCCAGGAACGCGAGCCGGTAGGGGCCGTCCACCACGTGGCGGGCCAGCCGGGGCAGCCCGGCCGCCCGCAGCCGGGCGTCGTCGGGCGCGACCCGGGCGTCGGACAGCGCCCGGCCCACCACGTCGACCACCGCCCGGCAGGCGACGGGGCCGAAGTCCAGCTCCGGGCGCAGGGCGCGGAACTCCTTCTTCGACACCCGGGGCAGCAGCGTCTTGGTGCCGCTGACCGGCGTCGGGGTGAACGGGGCGTTGCCGCGGTGCATGCCCTCCAGGGCGGCCACCGCGACGGTGGCGACCGACAGCAGCCGCACCGCGCCGGCGTGCGGCACCCGGTCCACCAGCACCGAGGTCGCGCCGTCGCCGTAGGCGACGCCGTAGTCCCCGCCCCAGCGGTCGAAGCCGGGCGCCGGGAAGCAGTCGGCCGTGGTCACCAGGGCCGGCCCGGCGCCGGGTTCGACCGCCAGGTCGCGCGCGGCCCGGTCGACGGCGGTCAGCCCCCCGTTGCACATCTGCTGGATGCCGAGCGGGACGGCGGCGGCGGCGCCCAGCCGGTCGGCCAGGTAGTGCGCCGGGGACCAGAACTCGTGGCCCTGGTGGTGCGTCCAGGCGTGCAGCAGCGCGCCCAGGTCGGCCGCCGGCACCCCGGCTTCCGCCAGGGTGCGCCGGGCCGCGCGCTCGGCGAGCTCCACCGGGGCCGCCGCGGCGGTCGGCAGCCCGCGGTAGCCGTACCGCTCGGCGTCCTGCGCGCTGATCAGGGCGTCGGCGACGGCCTGCTCGCGGGTGTGGAAGCCCTCGCCCAGGACGGTCGCCGGGGCGCTGAGGTAGACCGCGTCAAACCGCATCGCGCACCTCCCCGGCGGGGCGCCGGGCCGCGGTGCTGCCCAGCTCGACGTACAGGGAGGCGACAGCGGTGCCGTCCTGCTCGAAGTCGACCCGGGCGCCGACCCGGCCGGGGACGCTGCCGTCGACCGGTCCGACCCGCACGGTGATGTCGGAGTCGAGTTCGGCGAAGCGCAGGTAGGAGGCGTCCACCCGGCGCAGGAACAGCTTGGACGGGGCCAGGCCCAGGTGCTCGCCGGCGGCGAACAGGGCGGCCTGCCGGGCCGCCTCCATCATGACCGGTCCGGGCACGTGGTCCTGGGGGTGGTCGAACATGCTCGGGTGGGCGACCGGGACCCGCAGCCGGGCCACCGCGCCGTCGGCGCTCGGCCGGACGTCCCGCAGGACCACGTTCGCGTCGCGCTCGCGGCCCACCAGGTGCGGGGCGAGCGGGGCGCCGCCGGTGTGCCGCTCGACGGTGTCGGAGGTAGGCGGCAGCGTGTCGCGGTGGCCCATCCGCAGTTTCTGGTAGACCGCGTCGGGGCGCTGGGCGGTGTCGACGGTGACGGTGCCGGCCTCGCGGCCGCCGGCCGTGACCCGCACCTGGTGGACGACCCGGGAGACCGCCCCCTCGTACTCCTTGACCAGCAGCACCGAGCCGAGCAGGACCAGGTCCAGCGGTCCGGCGGCCCGCAGCGGCTCGGGGTCGGTGATCTCCATCCGGGCGGTCGCGGTGATCGACTTGGTGGCGGAGCCCGCGTCGTGCTGCAGGTGCATCGCGCACAGCAGCATCTGCCGCACGCCCTCGAACACCGCGAGCGGGTCGTGCATGGCGGGGCTGCCGGTGTGGTCGCCGTAGTAGGCGTGGTCGGCGGGCAGTTGGGCCGCGGCGTGGAAGGTCGTCGCGTCCACCGAGCGGAAGTCGGTCAGGAAGACCTCGGCCAGCGCGGCCCGGTGCACCAGGTGCCGGGAGACGGTGCGCTGGGTGGCGAGGTCGGCGGTGTCCGTGCGGGCGGTGCCGGCGCCGCGGGCGGCGTCCGCGCGGGGGGCGCCGGCGGTGCGGGCCGCGTCGAGGGGGAAGGTGATGACGGTCATGGCGGTGGCTCCAGGAGGTGGGAGGGCTCGGGCCGGGGCTTCAGGGGGCGGGGACGGGGGCCGCGCCGTCCAGCGCCTGCCGGAGCAGTTCCCCGACCTCGCGGGCGGCCTGCTCGGCGTCGCGGAAGAGCACCGCGTGCCAGCCCGCCTCGCGGGCGCCCTCGGTGTTCTTCTCGACGTCGTCGACCAGCACGCACGCCTGCGGCTCGACGCCGGCCAGCCGGGCCGCGAGCCGGAACATCTCCGGTTCCGGCTTGCGGGTGCCGACCCGGTGGGAGCAGACGACGGCGTCGAAACGGGAGTCGTCGGCGACGGCCGCGCGGTGCCGCTCCCACGACGGCGGCAGGTTCGACAGCAGGCCCACGAACGCGCCGCTCGCGCGGAAGGCCGCCAGGTGCGCGGCCCAGGCCCGGTTCGCCGGCCGGCCGGCGAACCAGCGGTCGCCGAAGTCCGACAGGTCGCACTCCAGGCCGAAGGTGCGCTCCAGTTCCGCCTCGACCTCCTTGGCCCAGGTGTCCTCGTCGAGCAGCGGTATGTCGAGCACGCCCATGGAGTCGGTGCCGTGGGCTTCGCCCACCAGCCGCATCGACTCCTTCAGCGCGTGCAGCGGTATGCCGTAGCGGGTGCTGAACTCGCGGAAGGTGGTGTCGACCGGCTGGGTCAGCACACCGCCGAAGTCGGTCCACACGGCGAACGGCGGGGTGGCGGCGGAAGCGGGGGAGGAGAGGGGGGAGGACACCGCGGGGGCTCCTTCGGGACGGGGCGGGACGGCGGACGGGGCGGGACGGAGGACGGGCGGGCGGCGGGGCCCGCGGCGGGCGCGGCGGCGGCCGGGCCGTCGGCGGGGCACGGGCCGGCTAGAGCCGGTAGAGCAGGCCGCCGAAGTACCAGCCGGAGCCGACGGCGGTGGACAGCACCAGGTCGCCGCGGTGCAGGACCCCGGTGCGCAGGTACTCCGACAGCGCGATCGGGATGGAGGCGCAGCCGGTGTTGCCGCGGGTGGCGAAGTTGGTCAGGAACTTCTCCCGGGGCAGGTCCAGCCCGTCGCGCACCCCGGCGTGGATGGCGTTGTTGCCCGGGTGGGGCACCAGCCAGTCCAGGTCCGAGGTCTTGAGCCCGTTGCGCTCCAGCACGTCGCCGGCGACCCGGAGGCTGGAGCCGACGGCGAGGTCGATCAGTTCGGGGCGGGGCCGCAGCCAGCCCTCCGGCGGCCGGGCCGCGACGGTGTCGGCCTGGGTGGAGTCGCAGTCGAGCACCGAGTCGAGCAGGGCGCTGCCGTCGCCCGGGTCGCCCTTCTCCAGCACCACCGCGCCGGCCGCGTCGCCGAAGACCAGCTGGCCGCGGGTGCCGGGGCGGGCCCGGTGGGAGAAGCGGTCGGCGGCCACCACCACGGCGCGCCGCCAGCCCGGGTGGGCGGTCAGCATCGAGGCGGCGATCTGCACCCCGTGGACGAAGCCCGTGCACGCGCCGCACACGTCGAAGGCCAGCGCCCCGTGCGCGCCGAGGGCGGTGGCGACGCCCGGCGCGATCTCCGGGATCCACTGCCGGTCGGTCCAGTTGGCCAGGACCACCAGGTCGGTGTCCTCGGCCGCGTGCCCGGCGTCCTCCAGCGCGGCCCGGGCCGCGCGGACCGCCATGTACTCCACGGTCTCGTCCTCGGCGGCGACGTGCAGGCTGCGCACGCCCAGCTCGTCGGCGGCGCCCGGCGGGTAGGTGCGGCCGCCGAGGGTCACCTCGCCCTGGTGGCTGCGCAGTTCGCGGGGGAAGTAGTGGCCGAAGCCGGAGAACCTGAGGCCGGATCCGGTCCAGGTGCTGCCTTCGGTGCGGGTGTGCATGGTCGGGCTCCTCGGTGCGGGGTGTGGGGTGGGAGGGGCGGCGTCAGCGGTAGCGGCCGTCGGGGTCCAGGGCGCGCAGCGCCGCGAGCTCCCGCTCGGTGACGGGCTCCTCGGGCACGGCGGTGTCGGTCCGGGCGTTCCAGCCGGTGCGGGTGGCGACCGCGTGGGCGGCCTGCCGGGCGACTTCTTCCGGGGCGTGCTCCGCCGGGTCGGCGTCGGACAGCCAGGTGGCCAGCCGGAACGGATCCTCGGGGGCGTCGCGGACGAACCTGCCGAAGTCGCTGACCACGGACTTGACCCGGTGTCCGGGGCTGGTGCGGTAGGCGACCCGCTCCACGTAGCGGCGCCGCGAGGAGGGGGCGATCACCACGCAGTCGGTGCTGGAGGCGATGTCGTTGGCGCCGCCCGAGCCGGTGAGCCAGCGGCCGTCGCCGGAGACGCTGGTGTTGATGGTCCCGGTGCCGTCGATCTCGGCGGCGGCCAGCACCCCGAGCGCCCGCGGGTTGGCCGCGACCATGCCGCCGAGGATCTCCGGGATGCCCGCCAGCATCTCGCTGCCGGCCGCGTGCAGCAGGCTGAACAGGAACACGTCGCCCTGCTGCGGGGTGAAGCCGTACATGCCGAGCTCGGCCGTCACCTTCACGTCGCGGCCCTCGTCGCGCAGCAGGTCGGCGGCCAGCCAGGCCGCCATGTGCGAGGAGCCGATGCCGGCCAGCAGCGTGTCGTAGCCGTGCGCGCGGACCTGCGCGGCGACCTCCCGGGCGCCCAGGACGATCAGGCGTTCCTGCCGGGTGGGGGGCGGCGGCGCGGCCGGGGCGGGGAGTTCGGCGGGGCGCTCCAGCAGCGCGGTGCCGGCGCGGCCGGCCGCCCGGGCGGCGACCTGGTGGCCGAGGGGTGAGCGGGGCGCGGGCACCGGGACGGGTGCGGTGCGGCCCGCCCGCCGCTCCGGGCCGCGCGGGTGTGCCCCGGTGCCGGGGGCGGAGCCGGGGCCGGCGGCGGTGGCGGCCGGTTCGGCGGGTTCGGCCAGTTCGGCGAGCCGGACGCAGCCCAGGCGGTTCAGGTAGCCCTCGTGCGAGCCGGTCCCCTCCACCCAGGTGCGGTACCAGTCGCGTCCGCGCTCGGGGCCGTGGCAGGAGTCGACGATCTCCTCCAGGAAGGCGTAGTCGTCGCGGTAGCCGGTGACCCCGGCGAGGCCGCCGGTGCGCAGCGCCTGCGGGTGGGCGCCCATCGGCGCCTCGCACAGGCCCAGCACCCGGGTGCCGGGGATCAGCACCCGGTCGGCGATCGCCCGCAGTTCCTCGCGGCTGACGATGCGTTCGACCGAGGCGACCACTCCGCGCTTGGCGGCGTAGGCCGCCCAGGCGCCCTCGCCCAGCGGGGGCACCAGCGCCAGGTTGCCGTCCTCGTCGGCGGCCACCGCGTGGATGAGGGTGACGTCCGGACGCAGCGGTGCGGCCAGGGTGACCTCGGCCCGCGGGTCGGCCGGGTCGGGCACCCGGAACAGGGTGTCCGGCTTGTCCTCGGCCAGGTCCGTCCCGGCCAGCGACCCGGTGGCCGCGTACGGGGCGCCCGTGGCTCCGGCGATCAGCCGCTGCACGTAGCTCAGCAGCGACCAGGCCTCGAACGCGAACGGCTCGCCCTGCGGCAGCCGTTCGTACAGCGGGTTGGGGCGGGGGGAGGGGTAGGTGTCCCCGGCGAAGCCGGCGATGACCTTGTCGGCGACGCCGGACAGCGCCAGCGCGTGCGCGGAGGAGTGGACCGCGGTGGTGCTGACCGTCAGGTGGCCCCGGTCCCCGAGGACCCGGCACAGGGCGTGGGTCAGCGCGTTGGGCCGCGAGGGGGTGCCCGCCAGGTGGACGTGGTCCCCGGGCCGGACCAGGGCGCGCACCAGCGCGTCGGGGTCCGCGGCGATCAGCGGCGCGTTCACGCCGCCGCTCCCAGGGCCACCACGGAGGTCTGGCTGCCGAAGGCGAAGGACATCGAGACGGCCAGGTCGAGTTCGGTGCGGCGGGCGCCCTCGAAGACGTGGTCCTGGTCGCACTCGGGGTCGATCGAGCTGAGGTTGATGGTGGGGGCGATCGTCTGGTGGTGCAGCATCAGGCTGGTCGCGGCGGTGTTGATGATGCCGGCGATGCCGAAGGTGTGGCCGTAGATCGGCTTGTTGGAGCTGAGCGGGGGCAGCTTGCCGGCGCTCAGCTGCGGGTACAGCGCGCGCAGGGCCCGGGACTCGGCGATGTCGTTGTAGCGGGTGGCGGTGCCGTGCGCGCAGTAGTAGTCGACGTCGGCCACCGAGCGCCCGGCCACGGCGAGGGCGTCCTCGACCACGGACGCGGTGACCTTGCCGGTCAGGTCCATGGTGGTGGGGTGCGCGGCCTCGTTCAGGGAGGCGACGGACAGGATCTCCGCGTACACCCGGGCGCCGCGCGCCCGGGCCACCGATTCGCGCTCCAGGCAGAGCACCACGGAGCCCTCGCCCAGGGCGAAGCCCTCGCGGTCGTTGCTGTAGGGGCGCACCGCGCGGGTCGGGTCCTCGCGCTCGGAGGAGATCACCCCGTGGCCCATGGCCCGGTAGCAGGCGGCGACCTCGGGGACGATCGGGAACTCGTGGCCGCCGACCAGCATCGCGTCCGCCGCGCCCGAGCGCAGTTCCCGCACGGCCAGGCCGATCGCCTGGTGGCCGCCGACGCAGGCGTTGCTGACGGTGGTGACCAGGCCCTGGGCGCCGTTGTAGATGGCCGAGAGGCTGGCGGGGCAGCCGGGCAGGCCGCGGAACATGGCGCCCTTGTCGCCGAACGCCGCCGGGTCCGCGCCGGTGAGCACGTCGCGCCACCAGGAGAACGGGCCGCGCGAGGAGGACATGATGATGCCCAGCCGGCGCGGGTCCACGTCACCCGTGGCGAGTCCGGCGTCGCGGCGGGCCTCGGCGACCGCGGACATCGCGATCAGGATCTCCCGGGAGTACTTGGCGGCGTGCGCGTCGGTGAGCTCCGGGAGGAACGGGTGGTGGTCGAAGCCGGATATCTCGGCCGCGGCGTACACCGGCAGGCCGGCCTCGGCGCCGTCGAAGCGGGTCAGCCGGCCCACCTGGGAGCGGCCGCCGGAGATGTTGGACCAGAACTGGTCGACGGACAGTGTGTTCGGGAGGACCACACCGATTCCCGTGACCACGACGCGGTCGGCGCCCTGGCTGAGGAATGACGATGGGGAACTCTTACGGGTGTTCCGTTCGGAATCGTTGCTCGTCATGCGGGAAACACTACGAACGCGGACCGGGAATTCCATGGGCTCTCCGGTACTCGAATTCCGGTCCGCCCGGTACCGCGGGTACCGGGCGGTGGTCCCGGACGGCGATTTCGGACGGCGCTTCTCCGGGCGGTGCTTTCGGGTGGTGCTTTCCGGGCGCTTTCCCCGGCGGGTTTCCGGGTGGTTTTCCGGGTGGGTTCCCGGACGGCGCCCGCCGCGTGGTCCGCCGCGTGGTCCGCGAACGCCGGGAAGCCGGCTCCCGCCCGCTTCCGGGAGGGGACCGGCTTCCCGGTGGCGCCGGTTCACTCCGGCTGGAACCGCTTGAGCTCGCGGCGGGCCAGCGAGGCGCGGTGCACCTCGTCCGGGCCGTCGGCCAGGCGCAGCGTGCGGGCGTGCGCCCACAGCTGGGCGAGCGGGAAGTCCTGGGAGACGCCGCCGCCGCCGTGCGCCTGGATCGCCTTGTCGAGGACCCACTCCGCCATCGCCGGGACGGCGATCTTGATGGCCTGGATCTCGGTGTGCGCGCCCTTGTTGCCGACGGTGTCCATCAGCCAGGCGGTCTTCAGCACCAGCAGCCGGGCCTGTTCGATCCGCACCCGGGACTCGGCGATCCACTCGCGGATCACGCCCTGCTCGGCCAGCGGTTTGCCGAACGCGGTCCGCCGGGAGACCCGTTCGCACATCAGCGCGAAGGCCCGCTCGGCCATGCCGATCAGCCGCATGCAGTGGTGGATCCGGCCCGGCCCGAGCCGGGCCTGCGCGATGGCGAAGCCGCCGCCCTCCTCGCCGATCAGGTGGGCGGCCGGGACCCGGACGTCGGTGAAGACCACTTCGCCGTGGCCGCCGTGGGCGCCGTCGGTGTAGCCGAAGACGGTGACCCCGCGCTCCACCCGCACGCCCGGGGTGTCCCGGGGCACCAGCACCATCGACTGCTGGCGGTGGCGCTGCGCGCCGGGGTCGGTCTTGCCCATCACCACCAGCAGTTCGCACTCGGGCGCCATCGCCCCCGAGGACCACCACTTGCGGCCGTTGATCACGTACTCGTCGCCGTCGCGCTCGATCCGGGTGCCGATGTTCGACGCGTCGGAGGAGGCGACCTCCGGCTCGGTCATGCAGAACGCCGAGCGGATCTCGCCCTCCAGCAGCGGCTTGAGCCAGCGGTCCTGCTGCTCCGGGGTGCCGAACGCGGCCAGGACCTCCATGTTGCCGGTGTCCGGCGCCGCGCAGTTGACCGCCTCGGGGGCCAACTGCGGGCTGTGGCCGGTCAGTTCGGCCAGCGGCGCGTACTGCAGGTTGGTCAGGCCGGCGCCGAACTCGTCGCCCGGCAGGAAGAGGTTCCACAGCCCCTGGCGCCGGGCCTCCGCCTTGAGGTCCTCCAGCACCGCCGGGCGGCCCCAGGGGTCGCCGGCCAGGTGCTGGGCGGCGAAGACGGGCTCGGCGGGCAGCACGTGCTCGTCCAGGAAGGCCCGCATGCGGGCCAGGAGGTCCTGGGTGCGGGCGTCGTAGGCGAAGTCCATCGGGTCATCTCCGAATCGGGGCGCGGGCGCGTACGGGGGTGCGGGCGCCGCGGGCGGGCGCGGCCGGGGTGCGGGAGGGGCGGTGCGGGGGCGGTGCGGATGCGCGAGCGGGCGGGGCGCCGGGGCCCGGGTCAGCCCAGGGCGCGCAGCGCGGCGTGGCCGCGGTCGACCAGCAGCGCGACCGCCGGCGCGAGGTCGGCGGACTCCTCGCCGAGGGTCAGCCCCTGCACCGTGCGGCAGTGGATGCCCTCCAGGATCGCGGCGATCTTGTAGAAGGCGAACGCGACGTACCAGTCCAGGTCGTCCAGCGGCACCCGGCCGTGCCGGGCGTAGCGCTCCACCACCGCCGCCCGGTCGGGCCACCCGGGCAGCACGCCGGGCGAGGGGACGGGGGCGCGCGCGATGCCGGCGAAGCCGTCCCAGTACATGCACAGCATGCCCAGGTCGGACAGCGGGTCGCCGAGGGCGGACATCTCCCAGTCCAGCACCGCGGCCACCCGTCCGGGGTCGCCGGGCGCGAACAGCAGGTTGTCCAGCTTGTAGTCGCCGTGCACCAGCGCGGCCCGCGACGAGCGCGGCAGGCGCGCGGCCAGTAGGTCGTTGAGCTCGTCGGCGCCGGCGACCTCGCGGGTGCGGGAGGCGTCCCACTGCTTGCGCCAGCGCCGCACCTGGCGCTCCATGAAGCCCTCGGGCCGGCCGAAGCCGTCCAGCCCGACCGCCCGCGGGTCCACCGCGTGCAGCTCGGCCAGGGTGTCCACCAGGGCGTGCGTGGTCAGGGCCGCGGCCCCGGCGTCCAGCGGGGCCAGGTCGGCGTCGCTGCGGTAGGTGCCGCCCACCGCCAGCTCCATCACGTAGAAGGGCGCCCCGATCACCGAGGTGTCCTCGCACAGGCCGAACGGGCGGGGCACCGGCACCGGGGTCGGCGCCAGCGCGGCCAGGACCCGGTACTCGCGGCCCATGTCGTGCGCGGTCGGCAGCACGTGGCCCAGCGGCGGGCGGCGCAGGACCAGGTCCCGCTCCCCCCAGCTCAGCCGGTAGGTCAGGTTCGAGCGGCCGCCCGCGAGCAGTTCCACGCCGCCGAGCGGCCCGGGCGTCGCGGGCAGGGCGTGCTCCAGCCAGGCCGACAGCCGGGCGGCGTCCAGTGCCGCCGTCCGGGCCGGCGGTGCGCCGGTGTCCAATGTGCTCTCCACTTCGTACGGGCTCCTCGACCGGCGCGGCCGAGGTCCCGGACGCCGGGGGTGCGTCCAGGACCTCGGGAAGCCGCTCAGCTGTCCGCGATGAGCTTGCCGCCCGCGCCCCAGCTCTCCGGGCCGGTCTCCTGGATCCACACCTGGACGGTCTCGGCGGGAATCGCGTACGCCTCCACGAAGGCGTCGGTGATCCGCGCGACCAGGTCGCGCTTCAGCTCGACGGTGCGCGGGCCCTGCTGGACGGTAACGATCGGCATTTCATCCTCCAGTAATGCGGTGGCGGTCGGGGCCCGGGGAGTCCCGATTCCCGGCCGCCCGGGATGAGGAAAACGCTACGGCCCGCCCGGGGACCGGCCAAGGAGAATTCACCCATCGATTCCGGCCGTGTGTCGGAAGAGGCACCGGCGCTTTTCCGCGGGTGTTTCCTCGGAGGTGTTCCCCGGCTTTTCCCGCGCGGCCCGCCGTAGGCTCCGGCCACCCGACACTGAGGAGGACCCACCGATGTCCGCCACCGAGCAGCGCGTCGCCGTCGTCACCGGGGGAGCCCGCGGCATCGGCGCCGCCACCGCCCTGCGCCTGGCCGCCGACGGCCACGCCGTCGCGGTCCTCGACCTGGACGTGGACGCGGCCGCCGCCACCGCCGAGCGGATCACCGCGGCCGGCGGCCGGGCCCTGGCCGTCGGCGCGGACGTCGCCGACGAGGACGAGGTCGCCGCCGCCGTCGCCCGGGTCGCGGAGCAGTTGGGCGCGCCCACCGTCCTGGTCAACAACGCCGGGGTGCTGCGCGACAACCTGCTGTTCAAGATGACCGCGACCGACTGGGACACCGTCATGGGCGTCCACCTGCGCGGCGCGTTCCTCATGTCGCGCGCGGTCCAGCGGCACATGGTCGCCGCCGGCTTCGGACGCATCGTCAACCTCTCCAGCTCCTCCGCGCTCGGCAACCGCGGCCAGGCCAACTACGCCGCCGCCAAGGCCGGCCTGCAGGGCTTCACCAAGACGCTCGCGCTCGAACTCGGCAAGTTCGGCGTCACCGCCAACGCCGTCGCCCCCGGGTTCATCGCCACCGAGATGACCGCCGCCACCGCCGCCCGGATGGGCATCACCTTCGAGGAGTTCCAGGCCCGCGGCGCCGCCGCGATCCCGGTCCAGCGGGTCGGCACCCCCGAGGACGTCGCCGAGGCCGTCTCCTTCTTCACCGGCCCCCGGGCCGGGTTCGTCTCCGGGCAGGTCCTGTACGTCGCCGGCGGCCCGCTCGGCTGAAGCGGCCCCGCCCGGCCGCCCCTCCCCCACCCCACCCGGCCGCAGCGGCCGACCGCAGCAGGAAGGACCACCCCGTGGCAACGCCCCGGCACTTCACCAGCCCGCTGGACCTGCACGCCGCGACGGGCCTGCGGCTGGGCCCCACCGACTGGACCGTCGTCGACCAGCCGCGCATCGACCGGTTCGCCGAGGCCACCGACGACCTCCAGTGGATCCACACCGACCCCGGGCGGGCCGCGGCCGGGCCCTTCGGCACCACCATCGCCCACGGCTGGCTGACGGTCTCGCTGCTGCCCTCCTTCGAGGCGCAGCTCGTCGAGGTCGGCGGCGCGACCATGGGCGTCAACTGCGGCGCCGACCGGATCCGCTTCCTCGCCCCCGTCCCCAGCGGCTCCCGGCTGCGCGCCACCGCCACCGTCGACGAGGTCAAGGACGTCGCGGGCGGGGTCCAGGTGGTCCTCGCCGTGGAGGTCGAGGCCGAGGGCGCCGACCGGCCGGTGTGCGCGGCCCGGACGATCAGCCGCTACTACCTCGCCGACTGAACGGCGCGGTTCCCCGTCCGCACACCGCCCGCGTGCCGCCCCCGGCCTCCCCCCGGGGGCGGCACGCGTTTCCGCTCCGTCCGGCTGTCCGGCTGTCCGGCCACCCGGCCGCCGGGACGCTCCGGGGCCGCGACGTCCCGCGGCGCGCACGCCGAGGCCCCGCGCCCGGTTTCCCGGGGCGGGGCGTCAGGGGCGGGGCATCAGCGACTGGCCGCCCCGGCCCGGGGAACCGGCACCCACAGGACGCCGAGGGTGGTCAGCGCGGGGAGGGCGGACGGGGCCGGGAGGGGCAGCGGGGCCGGGAGGGGGAGCGACACCAGCCGCCAGGTCAGCCGGCGCAGCCGGAGCCCGACCGGTCGCGGGTCCACGGGGGTCAGATCCCCCCGCCGGCGGCGATCAGCCCGCCGTCCACGGTGATGGTCTGGCCGGTGATCCAGGAGGCGTCCGCGGAGGCGAGGAAGGCCGCGGTGGCGGCGATGTCCTCGGGCGTGCCGAGCCGGCCCATCGCGTAGCCGGCCGCGATCTCCTCCTCGCGGCCCTCGTACAGCTTGGCCGCGAACTGGGTGCGGACGACGGCCGGCGCCACCGCGTTGACCCGGATCCGCGGGCCGATCTCCTGGGCCAGCTGCTTGGTCAGGTGGATCACGGCGGCTTTGCTGGCGCCGTACACGCCGATGCCCGTGGCCGGGCGCTGTCCCGCCACGGCGGTGATGTTGACCACCGCGCCGCCGTTCTCCGCGAACCAGGCGTCCCGGGCCTCCCGCAGCCAGCCCAGGGCCGCCAGCACGTTGACCTCGAACACCTTGCGGACCGCGGACTCCTCGATGTCGAGGACCGGGCCGAAGACCGGGTTGATGCCGGTGTTGTTGACCAGCACGTCCAGCTGTCCGAAGGCGTCGAGGGTGCGGCGCACGGCGTCGGCCCGGTGCTCCGGGTCGTCGGCGCGGCCGGCCACGCCGATGGCGTGCTCCGGGCCGCCCAGCTCGGCCACGGCCTCGGCCAGCGGCTGCGGGGAACGCGCGGTGACGCACACGCGGGCGCCCTCGGCGACGAGCCGCCGGGCGACGGCGAGGCCGATCCCGCGGCTGGCGCCGGTGACCAGGGCCACCTTGCCGTGGAAGCGACCGGAGTTGGTGATCACGACTTGTTCCTCCATAGCGGGGCGGGACGGACCGTCCGCCCGGGCGCGGTGGGGCGCGCCCGGGCGGACGGTTCGAGCGGGCGGTTCGGGCGGACGGTCCGGCGGCGGTCAGGGGGGGACCGCCGCCGAACGGGTGCCGGACGGCGGGCACGGATGCGGGGAGAAACCGTCCGGCCCTTCGTCCTGCGTCGATCCTAGGAATTCCCGGCGCCGTTCTTAATTCCCCTTCCGGGGTGCCCGGGTACCACTCAGGAGGCAGCGGCCGGCACCCGGAGCGGATCGGCCGGGACGGACCCGTGGATTCCCCGGACGGAACCGAGGAGTTCCCGCCGGTTGGCCATTCCGAGTTTGTGCAGGACGCTGCTCACGTGGTTCTTGACGGTCTGCCGCGCCAAATGGAGCTCCAGGGCTATCTCCTCGTTGGAGAAGCGCCTGAGCAGCAGCCCGAGGACCTCCTGCTCGCGGCCGGTCATGCCCGGGAGGCGGTCGCGCCCGGCGGTGAACGGGAGGGTGCCGGGCTGCGGCTCCCTCAGGTACCACACCGGGCGTCCGACGGCGACGGCCTCCACCGCCCGCACCAGGCGCTCGGGCGAGGCCGTCCGGTGGACCAGGGCGTCGACGCCGCCGCTCAGGCAGGCCGCCACCACGGCCGGGTCGTCGGCGCCGGTGAACACCAGCACGGACGGCGGTTTCGCGAGGGCCTTGGCCTGCCGGCACAGCAGCACGCCGTCCCCGGGCGCCAGCAGGTCCACCTCGGTGATCAGCACGGCCGCGTCGAGGCGGCGCACCGCGTCGAGCGCGGCCTGCGGGGAGGCGGCCTCGACGGTCTCGTCCGCCGCGCCGCTCCGCCGCAGCAGGGCGGCGATCGCGGCCCGCGGGACGGGGAAGGGGTCCGCCACCACCACCGCGCGGTGCCGGGAGTAGGAGGGCGTCGCCGGCGGATCAGCCATGTCCGCTTCCTTTCACCGGTCCTCCGGAACGCCGTCCGGAGGGATCGGAATGGTGACGGGTCGTCGTGGGGGAATTCCCCGCGACGCTACCGCCCGTTCCGGCGGTGGGGGCTCCCGTTGTTCCGATCCTCCCTCCGGGTGCGCCCCAGGTGGTTCCGGAAATGGTCCGGCGGAGGAATGCGGGGTGCATTCGGCATTTCCCCTTAAGTGGCATCCCGCGTGTTCCCAACGGACCGCTGCGGCTTCCTTGGGGAAGGTGGGGGCGGTCGGGGCGGCGAATCGGATTAGCGTGGCCGCCCGACGGACGACTTTACGGAGCACCGATGACCGCATCAGCACCGCTCTCATCCCCGACGGCCGACCGGCAGGACCTGCCGTCCGGCGCACCGTCCCCCCGCCCCGCCCCGGGCACCCCGACGGGCACCCCGGTGAACGGCCCGGTGAACGGCCCGGCCGCCGACCCGGTGAACGACCTGGTCGGCGAGCTGGAGCGCTCGTTCCGGCACACCGCGCCGTCCATGCGCGAACGGCTGGACGAGTTGGCCGGGCTGCGCGCGGCCCTGCTCGACGGCCCCGACCCGGCGGCCACCGAGCGCCAGCACGCCCGCGGCAAGCGCACCGTGCGCGAGCGCATCGCGATGCTGCTGGACGAGGGCTCCTTCACCGAGGTGGAGGGGCTGCGCCGGCACCGCGCCACCGGTTTCGGGCTGGAGCGCCGCAAGCCGCCCGGCGACGGCGTCGTCACCGGGTGGGGCACCGTCAACGGCCGTCAGGTCTTCGTCTACGGGCACGACTTCCGGGTCTTCGGCGGCGCGCTCGGCGAGGCCCACGCCGAGAAGATCCACAAGGTCATGGACCTGGCCGAGGCGGCCGGGGCGCCCCTGGTGGCCCTGTGCGACGGGGCCGGCGCCCGCATCCAGGAGGGCGTCACCGCGCTGGCCGGCTACGGGGGCATCTTCACCCGCAACGTGCGGATGTCCGGCGTGGTCCCGCAGATCAGCGTGATCCTCGGGCCGTGCGCCGGCGGCGCGGCCTACTCGCCCGCCCTGACCGACTTCGTGTTCATGGTGCGCGGCACCGCGCAGATGTACATCACCGGCCCGGACGTGGTCCAGGCGGTCACCGGCGAGCGGGTGACCCACGAGCAGCTGGGCGGCGCCGACGTGCACGCCGCCGTCTCCGGGGTCTCGACGTTCCTGCACGACGACGAGGAGTCCTGCCTGGAGGACGTCCGCTACCTGCTGGACATGCTCCCCGCCAACAACCGCGAACTGCCCCCCGACGACGGCGGCCCCGACGACGAGGAGGACGGGGGCGACGCGCTGGTCAACCTGGTCCCGGCCGACCCGCACCAGGCGTACGACATGCGCGCGGTGATCCGGGAGGTCGTCGACGGCGGCGAGAGCCTGGAGCTGCACGAGCGCTGGGCGCCCAACATCGTGTGCGCGCTCGCCCGGATCGGCGGGCAGGTCGTCGGCATCGTCGCCAACCAGCCGATGGCGGGCGCCGGGGCGCTGGACATCGACGCCTCCGAGAAGGGCGCCCGCTTCGTGCAGATGTGCGACGCCTTCAACATCCCGCTGGTCACCCTGGTCGACGTGCCCGGCTTCCTGCCCGGCACCGACCAGGAGCACGAGGGCATCATCCGCCGCGGCGCCAAGCTGCTGTACGCGTACTGCAACGCCACCGTCCCCCGGGTCCAGGTGATCCTGCGCAAGGCGTACGGTGGCGCCTACATCGTGATGGACTCCCGCTCCATCGGCTGCGACCTGTCCTTCGCCTGGCCCACCAACGAGATCGCGGTGATGGGCGCCGAGGCCGCCGCCAACGTCGTCTTTCGCCGCGAGATCGCCGCCTCGGCCGATCCGGAGCTGACCCGGGCCGAGCGCGTCGCCGAGTACCGCGGCGAACTGATGCACCCGTACTACGCGGCCGAGCGCGGCCTGGTCGACGACGTCATCGACCCGCGCCACACCAGGCGGGTGCTCATCCGCTCGCTGCGCATGCTCCGGGCCAAGCACGCGGACCTGCCCCAGCGCAAGCACGGGAACCAGCCGGTATGACCGCGACCCGCACCCCCACCGCTCCCGCGCGGCCCGCGCCTTTGGCGCCTTCCGCACCCGCGCCCGCGCCCACGTCCGTCGCCCTCGCCGTCCCCGCGCGGCCGACCGTCCCCGTGCCGGCGCCCGTACCGCCGCCCGCGC
>NZ_JBSGET010000117.1:0-26706 GCF_053603035.1 Kitasatospora sp. NPDC004272
CTCCGGCCAGCGCGGCGCGCCAGGCGGCGCGGGCCCGGACGCGGTCCTGGCCGGCCAGGTGCACCAGGTAGTCGCGGAAGGGGACGGCGGCGGGCAGCGCGTCGGCCGCGCCGCCGTGCCGGTAGTGGTCGAGCAGTTCGCGGACCAGCAGCGGCATCGACCAGCCGTCCACCAGGATGTGGTGCAGGGTCCAGACCAGCCGGTGCCGGTCCTCGTCCAGGCGCACCAGCGTCCAGCGCATCAGCGGCGCCCTGGACAGGTCGAAGCCGCGTGCGCGCTCCTGCTCCGCGAGCCGGTCCAGCGCGGCCGCCCGCTCGTCCGCGGCGAGCGCGGACAGGTCGGCCGCGGCCAGCGGCACCCGGACGCCGCCGCGCAGCACCGCGACCGGGTCGCCGGCGGGCCGGTGGTGGAAGGCCGCGCCCAGGTGGGGGTGGCGTTCCAGCAGGGCCGCCAGCGAGTCCTCCAGGGCCGTCCGGTCGACCGCGCCGACCAGGTCGGCGGTGATCTGGAGGGTGTACGGGTCGCTGCGGTCCGGGTCGAGCGCGGCCTGGAAGAGCAGGCCGCGCTGCAGCGCCGTCAGCGGCAGCACGTCGGTGAGCGGACCGCCCGCGCCCCGTTCGATCTCCTCGATCTCCGCCTGGCCGACCGCCACCAGCGGCAGGTCGGACGGGGTGCGGCCGCCCGCGCCGGGGGCCGCGGCGTGGTCGGTCAGGGCGCGCAGCACGGCGAACCAGCTCTCGGCGAGGTCCCGGACCTCGGCCCCGGTCAGCAGGCCGTCCGCCCAGAGCCAGTCGGCCACCAGGCGCGGGCCGTCCGCGTGGTCCTCGGTGACGGGGGTCACCGCGAGGGGGTGGCGCAGCGGCATGTCGGGGTGCACGCCGGTGCCGACCACGGCGCTGCCGCCGTCCAGCGTCCACGGGCCGGTGGTGCCGTCGACCCGGAACCGGCCCAGGTAGTTGAAGCCGATGGCGGGCGCGGGGGCGGCCGCCAGCAGCCGGGCGGTCTGCGGGTTGAGGTGGCGCAGCAGGCCGAAGCCGATGCCGCGGTCCGGGACGGCGCGCAGCTGCTCCTTGATCCGCTTGACCGCGGCGCCCAGCGCCGGGCCGCCGGCCAGGACCTCGGCGCGGTCGAACCGGCCGGGGTCCAGCCGGACCGGGAAGACGGTGGTGAACCAGCCGACCGTGCGGGCCAGGTCCACCTCCTCGACGATCTGCTCGCGGCCGTGGCCCTCCAGCTCGATCAGCACCGGCGCCCCGCCGTCGGCCCCGTGCCGGGCCCGCCAGTCGGTGACGGCCACGGCGAGCGCGCCGAGCAGCACGTCGTTGATCTCGCCGTGGAAGGCGGCGGGGACGGCGGTCAGCAGCGCCGCCGTCCGGTCGGCGGGCAGTTCCAGCCGCAGCCGGCCGGCCGTGCCGTAGGTGTCCCGGGCCGGATCGTGGGCGCGCCGCCCGAGGGCGGGCTGGTCGGCAGTCAACTGCTCTTGCCAGTACGGGAGTTCGGCGATCCTGGCGCTGCTCCTGGCCTGCTCCCCGAGGGTGGCGGCCCAGCGCCGGTAGGAGGTGGGCACCGGGTCGAGCAGCGGCGGCCGGCCGGCGGCGACGGCCTCCCAGGCGCGCTCCAGGTCGGCGACCAGGATCCGCCAGGAGACTCCGTCGACCACGGTGTGGTGGGCGAGCAGCAGCAGCCGGCCGTCCGCCGCGGGGCCGCCGTCCAGCAGCACCGCCCGCAGCATCACGGCCTCGGTCGGGGCGAGCCGGCCGCGGGCGGCCCGGACCTGCTCGGTGACCAGCGCGTCGAGCGCGGCCGGGTCGCCGAGCGCCCCGGCGGCGTCGACCGAGTCGACCAGCCGGGCGGCGTCGACGGCGCCGGCCTCCAGGGTGCGCAGCGTCCAGACGCCGGGCGCGGCCTCGGTGACGGCCGTCCGCAGCGCGTCGTGGCGGGCGAGCAGGGCCGCCAGCAGTTCGGGGAGCCGCTCGGCGGTCAGCGCGGCCGGCGTCCTGACCAGCACGTACTGGCTGTACTCGGCGGCCGGGCCGTCGAGGGTACCGAGGTCCTCGGTCAGTTGGGCGATGATCGGGGTCGGTTCGACCTCGCCGGTGCCGTCCTCGGCGGCGGGCCGGTCCTGGCCGGCCGGCGCGGCGGCGGCCACCGTCGCGAGGGCGGCGGGCGTGCGGTGCCCGAAGACGTCCCGCGGGGTGAGCAGCACGCCGCGGGCCCGGGCCCGGCTGACCAGCTGGATCGAGCTGATCGAGTCCCCGCCCAGCGCGAAGAAGTTGTCCTCCGCGCCGACCCCGGCCACGCCCAGCACCTCGGCGAACACCTCGCACAGCAGCTGCTCCAGCTCGCCCCGCGGCGCCCGGCCCGCCGCCGCCGGAGCCGCGCCGGCCACCGGAGCGGCGGCGCCCGCCGCGGACGCCGACAGCGCCTTGCGGTCGACCTTCCCGTGCGGCGTCAGCGGCAGTTCGCCCCACGCCACCCACCCGGTGGGCACCATGTGGTCGGGCAGCACCCGGGCCAGCCGCGCGCGCACCGCCGCGGTGTCGCCGCCCGGCGCCACCACGTGGGCCACCAGCCGCACCCGGCCCGCCGCGTCCTTCGGCGCCGTCACCGCCGCGTCCAGCACGCCCGGCAGCGACCGCAGCGCGGCCTCCACCTCGCCGAGCTCGATCCGGAACCCGCGCACCTTGACCTGGTGGTCGCGCCGCTCGACGAACTCCAGCTGCCCGTCGCCGCGCCACACCACCCGGTCGCCCGTGCGGTACATCCGCGCGCCCGGCAGCGCCGAGAACGGGTCCGCGACGAACGAGCCGGCCGTCCTGACCGGGTCGCCCAGGTACCCGCGGCCCACACCCGCGCCGCCCACGTACAGCTCGCCCAGCGCGCCCGGCGGCACCGGCCGCAGGTCGTCGCCCAGCACGTACAGGCTCGTGTTGCGCACCGGCGCGCCGATCGGCACCCGCGCGCCCACCTCGCCGCCGGCCCGCAGCACCGCGTGCGTGACGTCGTCCGAGCACTCGGTCGGCCCGTACGCGTTGACCAGCGGGACCTCCGGGCAGCGCCGCCACCAGCGCTCGCACAGGTCCGGCGGCATCGCCTCGCCGGTCACCATCAGCCAGCGCAGGTCCGCCGTCGCGGGGGCGCCGCCGGACACCTCCCAGGCGTCCAGGGCGGCCCGCAGCAGCGAGGGCACCACCTCCAGCACCGCGACCCGGTCGGCCGCGGCCACCGCGAACAGCGCGTCCGGGTCGGCCGCCGTCGCCCGGTCGACCACCCGCACGCTGCCGCCGACCAGCAGCGGGGCGAGCATCTGCCAGACCGACACGTCGAAGGTCACCGGCGCGTTCTGCACCACCGTGTCGCCCGCGCCCAGGCCCAGGTCCTCGACCTTGGCCAGCAGGTGGTTGACCATCCCGGCCCGGTGCACCATCGCGCCCTTGGGCTTGCCCGTCGAACCCGAAGTGAAGATCACGTACGCCAGGTCGTCCGGGCCGCCCGGCACCGCCGGGGCCGGGCCCAGCTCGACCGCGCCCGCCTCGAAACCGCCCGGCAGCGGCAGCAGCCGCACCCCGTCGCCCGCCAGCGCGACCACCTCCGCCGCCAGCGCCTCCTGCCCCGCGCCCACCAGCAGGTGCCGCACGCCCGCGTCCGCCACCAGCGAGGCGACCCGCACCGGCGGCGCGAACACGTCCAGCGGCACGTACGCCGCCCCCGCCGTCAGCACGCCCAGCACCGCGCCCACGAACGCCGTCCCCGGCTCCGCCAGCACGCCCACCAGGGTGCCGGGGCGCACGCCCTCGGCCCCCAGCACCTCCGCGAGCCCGTCGGCCCGGCCGACCAGCGACGAGTAGGAGGCCACCACCTCGCCGTCGCTCACCGCGACCGCGCCCGGACCGGCCAGCGCCACCTCGCGCACCCGCTCCGGCAGCGAACCGCCCGGGGCGCCGGCCGGGCCGGTGCCGACCCGCGCCAGCCGGGCGCGCTCGGCGCCGGTGGCCAGGTCGAGGCGGCCCAGCGGGGTGTCGGGGCCGGCTTCGGCGAGGCTGCGCAGGAAGGCGCCGAAGCGGTGCAGGTGGTCCGTGACCTCCGCTTCGCCGTACAGCGCGGGGTTGCCGTTGACGTGCAGTTCGACGCCGTCGTCGGCGCCGTCCAGGACGGTGATCATCAGGTCGTCGACGATCCCGGTGGAGAGGTTGTTCAGCCGCGCCTCGCACGGGCCGAGCCGGAACTCCGGGGTCTGCGGGAGGACGTTGACGAACGGCCCGAACGGCCGCCGGTCGTCGGCCCGCAGGCCGATCGAGCGGCGGATCCGGTCGGCGGGGTAGCGCTGGTGGCGCAGCGAGCGGGCCACGGACCTGGAGGTGGCGCGGAGCAGTCCGCCCACCGTGGTGGTGGCGCCGACCCGGGCCGGCAGCGGCAGGTAGTTGGCCACCATGCCGGGCACCGAGCGGGCGGTGGCGGTCAGCCGGGCGGTCATCGGCAGGGTGAGCAGCACGTCCGACAGGCCGGCGGACTTGCCGGTGTACGCGGCGGCCGCGGCGATGGCGAAGGTCGGCCAGGTCACCTCGGCGGCCCGGGCCGCCGCCCGCAGGGTCCGGGCGGTGGCCGCGTCGAGCGCGAGGCTGTCGCGCAGGAACGCGGTGCCGGGCACCGGTTCGCCCGCGGCCAGGCTGGTGGGCCCGGCCGGGCCGCTCAGGTGGCCCTCCCAGAACGCGCGGTCGCGCTCCACCGCGGCCGAGCCCAGGTAGTCGGCCTCCTCCCGCAGCAGCAGTTCCAGTCCCGGCAGCGCGCCGCCGGCGACCGGCTCCCCCGCCACCAGTGCCCCGTAGACCTCGCTGAGCCTGCGGTAGACCGCGAGGCGGCTGTAGCCGTCGGAGAGCAGGTGGTGCATGGCCAGGTAGAGCAGCGAGCGGTCGGCGGCCACCTTGACCAGGACGGCCCGGAACAGCAGGCCGCCGAGCAGCTCGAAGGGGCGGTGCAGGTCCTCGTCCATCAGCCGCAGCGCCTCGCCGACCGGGTCCCGGTGGCCCGTCAGGTCGACGGTGCGCAGCGGGAGCCCGTCCAGCGGTTCGATCCACTGGACGGGCAGGCCGTCCACTTCGGAGAACCTCGCCCGGGTGCACTCGGCCTCGTCCGTCACCCGGGTGAGGGCTTCGACGAGCAGCCGGTCGTCCAGCGGGCCCCTGATGTCCAGGTAGTCCGCCATGTTGTAGGCGAGGCGGCCGCTGGCGAGTCGCTCGTCGAACCAGATGCCGGTCTGGGCGCCGGTCAGCGGGAGGGTCGAACGGGTGGGCGAGGTCATGACGTCTCCATCGTGGTACTGCGGGCTGTGGTGAGGACGGCCTGGACCGCGGTGTCAGCGGGCCTCGGCCCGGACCGTGTCCTGGAGCACGTCGGGGCCGTACAGGTCCGTCACCCACGCGTCCTGGTAGACGGTGTCCAGGTAGCGGTCCCCCAGGTCGGGCGCGATGGCGACGGCCGACTCGCCGTCCGCCAGCGGGTGTTCGGCCAGGAAGGCCGCGGCCCCGCTCACCACCGTCCCGGTGGAGCCGCCGAACAGGAAGCCGTGCCGGGCCAGCCGGCGGCAGGCCCGGATGGTGTCGGGCTCCGCCACCATCACCACGTCGTCCACCACGGACTCGTCGAACAGCGCCGGGCGCACGCCGGTGCCGAGGCCCGGGATGTGCCGCGGTTCGGGCGGGCCGCCGAAGGTGACCGAGCCGACCGCGTCGACCGCCACGATCCGCACCGACGGCTTCTGTTCGCGCAGGTAGCGGGCGCAGCCCATCAGCGTGCCGGTGGTGCCCGCCCCCACGAACAGCGTCCCCAGGTCGGGGAACGCCTTGAGGATCTCGGGGCCGGTCAGCTGGTAGTGCGCCTGCCAGTTGTTCGGGTTGGCGTACTGGTTGAGCCAGAGGAAGCCCTCGTTGTCCGCGCACAGGTCGCGCACGTACTTGATCCGCGCCCCCAGCAGCCCGTCGACCGGGTCCGGCTTGGTGATGACGTGCACCTCGCTGCCGAACACCTCCATCAACTGGCGCGCGCCGAGGGTGCAGCGGGAGTCGGTGACGCAGATGAACCGGTAGCCGCGGCTGGCGGCGACCAGGCTCAGCGCCACGCCCAGGTTCCCCGAGGAGCTCTCCACCAGGGTCGACCCCGGGCGCAGCCGGCCCTCCCGCTCGGCGGCGCTCACCATCGCGTGCGCGGCCTTGAGTTTGATGGAACCGGCGAAATTGAAGCCCTCGCACTTGAGCATCAGGCGTTGTCCGACGACGGTTTCGAGATTGACGAAGACATCGTCGGCATTGAATTCATACGGAGCGGAGATGACTTGAATGGGACACCGTCCACGTCGATATGGCCGGCGGGGTGATTCCGGGCCGGCTCGGATACAGCGGTGGATGCCTTCGTCGGTCACGCGTCCTGGAATCCCTTGCGGCGCCTGACCCGAAGGATCATTTCAAACGGCGCTGACGGGCAGTTGACCAGGCGCTGACCGATTGGCTTGCCTTGCTTGGCCCTTGGGGCGTTGCTAGCTTGTGGGCCGGAGGGTCACCGGCCCGGCGGGCCGGGACTGACGGGAAGACACGGGGGTCGGATCATGCGCCTGGTACTCGCGGAAGACCAGTTCCTGCTCCGCGAGGGCCTGTCCCGACTGCTCGAACTGAACGGTTTCGACATCGTCGCCGCGGTCGGGTCCGGCCCCGAACTGACCGCGGCACTGGCCGAGCACGAGCCCGACGTCGCACTGGTCGACATCCGGATGCCGCCCACCCACACCGACGAGGGGCTGCGCGCCGTGCTGGAGGCCCGCCGCCTGCGTCCCGGGCAGCCCTCGCTGATCCTCTCCCAGTACGTCGACCAGCTCTACGCGCAGGAGTTGCTGGCCGACGGCGACGGCGGGGTCGGCTACCTGCTCAAGGACCGGGTCTTCAACAGCGGCCAGTTCATCTCGGCCCTGCACCAGGTCGCCGCCGGCGGCACCGTGATGGACCCGGACGTCGTCTCCCGGATGCTCAACCACAGTTCGCAGGACCAGCAGATCGCCCGGCTCAGCGAGCGCGAGCGCGAGGTGCTCGGCTACATGGCCGAGGGCCGGTCCAACGCCGCCATCGCCGCGGCCCTGGTGATCACCGAGAAGGCCGTCGCCAAGCACATCAACAGCCTGCTCGCCAAGCTCGACCTGCCGCCGTCCAAGGACGACAACCGGCGGGTGATGGCCGTGCTCGCCTACCTCAACCGGGCCTGACGCCCCGTCGGCTCCCGGAGCCGGGCGGCCGCCGCCGCCCGCGGGGCCCGCTCACCCGTCCACCCGGCCCGACAGCAGGCCCTGGAACAGGTTGAGGTGCTGGACGTTGCGGGTGCCCTCCATGAACTCCACCCCGCGCGCGTCGCGCACCAGCTTGTCGAGCAGCGGGTGGGTGACCCGGGCGGCGGGCGCGAGCAGCTCGCACGCCTCCAGCGTCACCTCCTCGGCCAGCCGGCAGGCCCGGGCCTTCGCCGCCGAGGCGAGGTACCCGTCGCCGGTGGCGTCCACGGCGGCCGCGGCCCGGTGGACGAGGGCGCGGGTGGCGCCGATCCGCCGGCCGATCCGCTCGATCCGCTCCCGGTCGGTGCCCCGGGCCGCGGCCCGGTGCTCCAGCAGCAGGTCGTGCGCCGCGCCGGCGATGCCCAGCGCGAGGGCGGCCACCGTGGGCCGCAGCCGGTTGAACACCTGGATGGAGGCCCAGATGCCGCGCCGGGTCGGCGACAGGTGCCGGCCCAGCACCCGCTCCGGGTCGACCCGCACCCGGTCCAGCGTGACGGCGCTGATCCGGGCGCCGCGGACGCCGAGCGAGTCGAGCGGTTCGGCCCGGTAGCCCGCGTCGTCGGTGTCCACCAGGACCGCCGTGACGCCGAGCGGCCCCGGCCGGGTGCGGGCGAAGACCGCGGCGATCCGGGCCCGCGAGGCGTTGCCCACGTACCGCTTGGCCCCGGTCAGTTCGAACCCGCCGTCGGCGGCCGGGCGCAGCACGGTGTCCAGCGCCGAGGCGTCGGAGCCGTGGCCGGGCTCGGTCAGGGCGAAGCAGGTCCAGGTGGGTTCCGCGAGCACCCGCCCGTAGAACCACTCCCGCTGGGCCGGGTCGCCGAGCTGTTCGACCAGGACGCCGGACATCGAGGGGCCGGGCGCGGCCAGCGTGGTGCCGATGTCGCCGCGGGCCAGTTCCTCCAGCACCACCGCGCGTTCCAGCGCGGACGTGCCCTCGAACCGGTGCGGTCCGATCCGCAGCGGCGGCCGGCCGAACTCGGCGGGGACGCCGAAGGTGCTCATGAAGCGGACCCCGGGCAGGTCGAGGTGGTCCGCGATCCGGTCGGGGTCCCGGTCCAGTTCGAGGGCGACCGCCGCGAACCCGGCTCCCCACTCGCGGGCCTGGTCGCGCAGCGCGGCCAGGCGGCTGTCCAGCTCGGTCACCGGGCTTCCTCCGCGTGCAGGTAGACGTCGGCCAGCAGTTCCGAGACGTGCGCGGTGGCGCCGGGGCCGTCGGCCAGGAAGCCGTGGGCGCCCAGCAGCCGCAGCAGGACCCGGCCGACCGCGGTGACCTGGCTGTGCAGGTCCCGCAGGACCGGGCCGGTCAGCTCCCGCGGCGCGGTGGCGTCGAGCAGCGCGGCGAGCTCCAGCTGGTGCCCGAGCGCCTCGGCCAGCTGGCCCTTGACGAGCTGCTGCAGCAGGACGGTGCTCTCGCCGCTGGCCCGCCCGGCCAGGTGCGCCACGCAGTCGTCGCGCAGGCCCTGGAGCAGGCCGAGCCGCAGCCGCAGGAGCGCCGCCTGGTCGACGGCCCGCGCCCCGTCGCGGACCGCCCGCGGGTCGTGGACCAGCACGACCGCGCCGCCGGGCAGCGGGTAGCGGCGCACCGGGTCCGGGGCCGCGTCCCGCTCGGGCAGCAGCGCGTGGCCGGTCGGCCCGAGCGGCAGGGCGTCGCCGTGCGCCTCCAGCAGCAGGCCGAGCGCGGGGACGAGCCCCTCCGTCCGGGCCACCCGCTGGAGCTCGGCCGCCGGCGCGGGGGCCTGCGCCGTCGCGGTCACCGGGCCGGGGCGGGGTCGACGCGGCACACCGACAGGTCGCCCAGGACGGGGTCGTACTCGGCCAGCAGGACCGGCGCCCCGTCCGGCAGCCCCTCGGCGAGCAGGCCCAGCAGCGCGGTGCACGGGTAGCCGGCCTCAGCCCGCCGGGCGACGGCCCGGCCGGGGTCCGTTTCGAGACCGGGCCCGGCCAGCAGCCGCGCGGTGCCCCGCGGGTCCAGTTCGACGACCAGGTCGCGCAGCGCCCGCCCGACCTGCTGCGGTTCCAACCCGCAGACCTGGCGCACCTGGTAGCCGTCCGGCCGGTCGGCGTCGACGGCCTCCAGGACCAGGACGGCCGCGCTGTCGCCGGCCAGGCGCAGCGGTCCGTCGGCCGGGAGCCGGTAGGGCAGCACCGCCTGGTCGAAGGCCAGCACCAGGGAGCGCCGGTAGCCGTGCCGGTGGGCGTAGCTCTGGGCCAGCGCGAGGGCGCTGAACGGGGCGGAGCGGCCCTGGTCGGTGACCGCGAGCAGCAGCGGGCGGCCGGGGAGCCGCTCGGCGAGGGTGGGCGCGGTCAGGGTGGTGGGCAGCAGGTCCGGGGTGGCGTAGGCCAGGACCATCAGGTCGGTCTCGGGCTGGGCGCCGAGCCGGTCGAGCAGTTCGGCGCCCATGTCCTCGAACCGGTTGCCGGTGGCGGCGTCGAGCGCCGCCAGGTCCAGGTCGAGGCCGGCGTGGCCGGTGTGGTCGGGGAAGAAGCTCCGCTCGACGGGGTTGTCGATCGGGGTGGTGCCGGTCGGGAAGAACCGGTGCGCCGCCGCGGTCACCGCGAGGCCCGGGTACCGGGCCGGGCCCCGCCCGGCGGCACCGGCCCGCTCCGGTGCTGAGATCGACATCCTCAGGCGTCCAGTTCGGCGGTGATGAAGTCGGCGAGCGACTGGACGGTGGCGAAGTGGCTCATCTCCAGCTCGTCGGTGTCGAACTCCCCGTCCAGCAGCTCTTCCAGGCGCAGCAGCAGGTCGAGCACGCCGGTGGAGTCCAGGCCCAGGGTGTCGAAGAGCTCGGTCTCGGGTGCCAGGTCGCCCAGGTCGCGCTGGAGCACGGCGCCGAGCGCCTCGGTGATGGCGGCGACCACCCTGGTGCGGTCGGTGGTCTCGATGGTGTCGCTCATGGGGATCGCGCCCTTTCGTGGCGTGGTGGCGTGGTGGCGTGCTGCGGTCGGTGGTGCGGTGGCGTGCCGCCGGCGCGGTGGCGCGGCGCGGTGCGGTCGGTGGCGCGGCGTGCTGCGGTCGGTGGCGTGGCGTGCTGCGGTGGCCTGCCGTCAGCCCTCGTCGACCAGGCGCTGCTTGCGCAGCAGGTCCTCGGTGCTGTCGGCCTCGCGCACCAGGTGGGCCCGCCCGTCCTGGACGAGGACCTCGGCGGGGTAGCCGTGGCTGAGGAAGAGCACCGGGGAGGCGCTCGGTCCGTAGGCCCCGGAGCGCTCGACCCCGAGCAGGTCGCCGGCGCGCAGGTTCGGCAGCCGGACCTTCTTGCCCAGCGTGTCGTTGGGCGTGCAGAGCGGGCCGGTGATGTTCCAGACCTCGTCGGCCGGCGCGTCGTAGCGGTTGAGCAGCCGGATCGGGAAGTTGCGCTTGACGAAGGAGCCGATGCCGACGGCCGCCATGTGGTGGTTGGTCCCGCCGTCCGCGACCGCGAAGTTCTCGCTCATCGAGGTCTTCGTGTAGCGGACCCGGACCACGTAGGTGCCGCTCTCCGCGGTCAGGTAGCGCCCGAGCTCCATGATCATCCGGGTCCGCGGGTGCGCCTCGGCGAACTCCGCCAGCACCGGGTTGACCCCCTCGGCCAGCAGCGCCAGGTCGAGGTCCCGCTCGCCCTCGAAGTAGGAGACGCCGAGGCCGCCGCCGATGTCGACCATGTCGAGGGCGAACTCGTGGTGCGCGGCGATCCGCTGGGCCAGTTCCAGGATCCGGGCGGTGTTCTGCACCACCGCGTCCTCGTTCAGGATCCGGGTGCCCATGTAGACCTGGACGCCCATCAGCCGCACGTGCTCGAACTGCTTGCCGAGCGGGACGCCCTCCATCAGCTGGGCCTCGTCGATGCCGAACTGGCGCGGCTTGCCGCCCATGGTCAGGCCGGAGCCCTTGACCGCGAAGCTGGGGTTGACCCGCAGGGCCACCGGGGCGACCAGGCCGAGCCCGCCGGCCAGCTCCTCGATCAGCTCCAGCTCGGGCAGCGACTCGCAGATGATCGCGTAGATGCCCTGGGTCAGGCACTCGGTCAGCTCGGCGCGGCTCTTGCCGGGGCCGAGGAAGACGATGTCCTGCGGCGGCACGCCGGCCCGGCGGGCGGTCAGCAGTTCGGCGACCGAGGAGACCTCGGCCCGGGCGCCGTGGCGGTGCAGCAGCGCGCAGATCGCGATGTTGGGGTTGGACTTCATCGAGAAGAACACTTCGAGCCGCGGGTGCAGCAGCTCGCGCAGGTCGGTGATCCGGCGCTGCAGCGCGTCGCCGTCGTACAGGTACAGGGGCGTGCCGAACTCCTCGGCGAGGGCGGTGACGCCCAGGCCCTGGATCTGGAATTCCGCGCTCATGGTGCTCCTTTCGACGTCGGCCGGGTCCTGCCCGCCGGATCCCGCCGGCCCGGCGCGCGTCGCCGGGCGCCGGCGGGGTCCGGCGGAGCGGTCCTAGGGCCGGGTGGGGGTGGCGGACGGCTCGATGCGGCCGAGCCGCTCGGTGATCGCGGCGTCCAGCGCGGCGACCTCCGCCGGGGAGTCGCCCATGACCAGGCCGTAGAGCCGGCCGTTGAACGGCGTGCCCGCGGCGGCGCCGGCGTTGACGGTGGCGAAGTTGTTGACCACCAGGCCGGTCCCGCCGGGGCCCCGGAGCAGCAGGCCGTCCAGCAGTTCGCGGACCGCGCCGAACGGCAGCGGCTCGGCGAGCGCCAGCGGGTAGTGCCGGGCCAGCGCGGTGCGGCCGGGTCCGAGCAGCTGCTCCTGGAGCCGGACCTGGTAGGTCGACATGTTGTTGCGCGCGTTGATCTCGATGACCGGGTAGAGGCCGCCGTCCGGGTCGGTCATCGCGTCCACGCCGACCACGCCGTGGAAGCCGTCGGCGGCGAGCCGGGAGCCCAGCAGCTCGGCGGCGCGGCCGAGTTCGGCGAGCTGTCCGGCGTCGAGGGCGGGCGGGAACCGGTGGCCCAGGTGGACGCCGTTGGCGGTGATGGCCTCCTTGACGAAGTCCAGGTGGACCGAGCCGTCGCGGGCGATGGTGAACTGGTAGTTGAGGTCGGCGACCTTGGCCACCCGCTCCTCGATCACGAAGGCGATCCGGTCGGTGCCGGCGGCCCGCGCGGCCTTGGCCACGATCTGCCGGGTGCGCTCCAGCCGCCGGGCGCTCTCGATCACCGAGATGCCCTTGCCGGAGACCCCGAGGGCCTCCTTGAACAGCAGCACGGCGCCCTCGTCCAGGAGGGCGGTGGCGCCGGCGACCGCCTCGTCGAGCTCGGCCGGGGTCCCGCAGGCCCAGCCGCGCGGCTGGCGCAGGCCCAGCTCGTCGGCGATCCGCCGGCTGTAGACCTTGCTGTTGACCGTCTTGCACAGGGCCGCGGACGGTCCGGCGATCCCGATGCCCGCCTTGGCCGCCAGGTCCTCCTCCAGCTCGGACACCCCGTGCGGGAGCAGCAGCGCGCCCTGCTCGCCGAGCCGTTCCAGGACGGCCAGCAGCCCGGGGTCGGCCAGCGCGTCCTGGGTGACCGTGTTGCCCGGCAGCTGGTCGGCCACCACGTGGACGGTGGGGAGCTGCAGGCCCAGTTCGCCCAGGTAGTGGAGGTACTCCCGGTCGGGGGCGGTCTTCAGCACCACGTGGTCGTCGGCGCCGCCGAGCAGCAGCGCGAACTCGTCCATCCGGTTGACCACCGCGGTGCTGCCGGCCGAGGAGAGCCGGGGCAGCCCGATCTCGCCGCGCGCCCACTGCTCCTCGACCTCGAAGTTGCCCAGGAACACCAGTGCGGCGCGGTCGTCCCCGGCTACCGCGGTCTTCAGCCGCCGGTTGAACCCCGGTCCGGTCATGCCCTGTTCTCCCGTCGCGTTCACGTTCAGTGCTCCACGACCATCGCGGCGAAGCTCGCGCCGAGGCCGACCGAGACCATCAGGTAGCGGTCGCCGGGGCGGAGCCGGCCGAGGGCCTGGGCGCTGACGTAGTTGATGAAGGGGTCCGCGCCGAAGCAGTGGCCGGTCTGCGGGATGTTGTCCAGGAAGATCTGGTCGACCTCGACGCCGAGGCGGTCGCTGAAGCGCACCCAGGCGATCCGGTTGACGTTGTGCGGGAGCACCAGGGAGATGTCGCCGATGCCCAGGCCGGCCGCGGCCAGCGCCTCGTCGATCACGGCCATCAGCGTGTCGGGGTAGAAGGCGCGGAAGTTGGCGAACGCCTCCTCGGTCATCACCAGGCCGGGGTCGCCCGCGGAGACGGTCCGGGTGGCGAAGCCGAGCACCCGGTCGCGGGTGTCCGCGGCGGAGACCAGCACGGCCGCCGTGCCCTCGCCGGTGATGCCCATGCCGGGCAGCACCTGGGCCACCTGGGTGTACGCCTTCTCGCCGACCAGCACCAGGGCCAGTGCCTCCGGGTCGGGGTCCTCCGCCAGCAGCATGCCGGCCACGTCGACGGCCACCAGGCCCGAGGCGCAGGCCTGTTCGGTCAGGGCGAAGGTCTTCGCGTGCCGCAGTCCGCTCTCCCGGCGCACCTCGTGCAGCGCGCTGAACGGGTAGGGCGAGAGGAAGCGCTGGGTCCGCGGCCGGAGCAGGTAGCGGACCTTGTCCTCCCGGCCGCGCAGCGCGGTGAGCTTCCCGACCGCGGCCAGCAGGCTCTCGGTCTCGGTCTCGGTCTCGTCCCAGCAGATCTCGGAGAGGCCGAAGCCCCTTCCGTAGCGCCGCAGTTCGGTGTCTGTCAGGCCCAGTGCCCGCTGACGGTCCGTGATGGACACCTGGGTGGGCCAGTGGGTGGATACCTCGATCAGTGAGGTCACGGCTAGCCGGCTCCTCTCAGCCGCAGTCGACGGTTCGGCACGGTGCTCCGGGGCGGGCACCGTCGCGGGTACCGCCGGTCACCTCCGCGGCCGCCGGCCGGGTGCCGTGCCCGTGCACAGCTGTTCCCCGAGCCGTACGCCCAGGGCGACGGAGATCAAGCTAGTGGGCCGAATTGACAAACGACTGACCGAATACTGACCACGCGGCGATCAAGGATGACCACTCCCCCGTTCGCCCGCCGTACCGATCGATTCAGCTGATCTGTCATCAACTCACCTGTTTCACAAGGAAGATGATCAGCTAAGCTGCGATGGCTCGTCGGCCGGGCCGGGCCGGGGCCGCCTCCGGCGCGCTCGCGCTCCCGCTCCGACCGCTCCCGCTCCGACCGCACCCGCCCGGCCGCGTCCGCCCGGCCGCGCCCGGCCGCCGCGCAGGAAGCACCCACACCCACTTCGAACCGAGGAACGCCATGTCCCAAGAGAGCCTGCTCTTCCTCAACCGGCCGGCCGTGCTCGCGTGCCTGGAGAAGTTCGACCCGGTCGAGGTCGTGGCGGAGGTCCTGCGCGACCAGGCCGCCGGACGGACCGAGATCCCGACCGAGGGCTACCTGCCGTGGCGCAACGGCAACGGCGCCTACAGCCGGGCCATCGCGATGCTGGGCGCCCTGCACCGCGAGACCTCCTCGGTCTACGGCATGAAGCTGATCAACGCGGCCGTCGACAACCCGTCCCGCGGCATCGAGCGGGCCGGCGGCCTGAGCTTCGCCTTCAACCCGGAGACCGCCCGGCCCGAACTGATCGCCGAGGCAGGGTACTTGAGCGCGATCCGGACCGCCGCCTACACCATGGTCAGCCTGCGCGAGCTCGGCCCCGAGCAGTGGGACGGCCTCACCCTGATCGGCACCGGCGCGCTGGCCCGGGCCCACCTGGACCTGCTGGTCCGCAACTTCCCCGAGGTCCGCCGGGTGACGGTGTTCGACCTGTCCGCCGAACGGTCCGCGCAGCTGGTCGCCTGGGCCGCCGGGCAGCACCCGCAGCTGACCGTCGCGGTGGCCGCCTCGGCGGCCGAGGCGGTCTCCGCCTCCCCGGTCACGGTCACCCTGACCACCAGCGACGACCCGTACGTGCCGGCCTCCTGGATCCGTCCGGGCAGCTTCCTCGCGCACGTCTCGCTGGGCGACCTGACGGAGGAGGTCTTCCTCGGCGCCGAGGCCGTGTTCGGGGACGACCTCGACCTGATCGAGGAGAACCCGCGCCGGATCCTCGGCCGCCTCCTGCAGGAGGGCCGGGTGACCCGGCCGGGCACCGCGGCCGCGCCGGCCACCGGCCCGGGGCGGACCGTCGACGGCACCCTGGGGCAGGTCCTGCTCGGGCTGGTTCCCGCCGTCCGGCCCACCACCGGCTACGTGGTCAGCAACCCGTTCGGCATGTCCATCCTGGACGTCGGCATGATCGACGCCGTCCGGCGCACGGCCGTCGAACTCGGCGTCGGGCAGCGGCTCGACCTGCTCTGACGGCCCGCGGGCGCCCGGCTTCCCCGCGTTTTACCGACGCACTGTCGAGACAACGCCGCCGGGCGGGATGTCGGGATTTTTTGGACGACGGACTCGGTAAAGTGTTCGTTTGACCGTGTTAAGTTGATCCGGGCCGCATCTTCGACCGCGGGCAGCCCGGACCTGCTCACCCAGGAAGCACCAGGCAGTACCAGGAAACATTCAGCTTGCGTCCGCCCCTAGCGGCGGGTCGGACGTTCGGCGAAAGCACGGGGGCAATCAATGATCATCTGTTCGACCTTTTCTCCACCCGGGCGCTCCGACCGCCCGGCCCCATCGCCGAGGCAGTGCTGTCCCCTGTCGTAGCTCCGCGCGCCACGAAAGCACGCGACGGGCGGGCCGACGGCCCGCCCGTCGGCCTTGGGGCCCCTCCTGCGCACAGGCCGCGCACGACGGGAAGCGCGCCGGAGGACCAGAGGCTGCACCATTCCATACCACCCCATTGACTGCCTGTAGGGATCGGCACCGCCCAGCGGAGGCAAGCCGGGCGACACACGCGCAGAATCTCCCTCATGCGGTCAGAGCCTCGGAATCGGGTCGCATAAATGAAATATTACCACCAGGTAGAAAGTCAGCTCGATGCGAAGAACCGGGTTTCCGTCGAAATCCTCGGGTCGCTGCGGGTATCGGTCGACGACCGCTACGACGGCATCGGCGCGAACCGGGTGCGGACCCTGCTCGCGGTACTGAGTTTCAGCGTGGGCGAAGTCGTCTCGATGGACGTCCTGATCGAGGAACTCTTCTCCGACCAGGCTTCCAAGAATCCCAAGAACGCCCTGCAGGCGAACATGCGCCGGCTGCGCACCTCGCTGGAGCTGGCCACCGGCGTGCCGGGCAACCTGCTGGTGCCCACCTCCGCCAACGGGTACCTGCTCGACCTGCCGCCGGAGGCCGTCGACGCCCGAAGATTCGACACCCTGGCCGCCCGCGGCGCCGCCCTGCTGCGCGACCAACCCTACGAGGCGGCGCAGCAGTTGGAGGAGGCCCTGCGGCTCTGGCGCGGGCCGGCCCTGCTCGACGTCTCGGGCGGGCTGCGCTGCGACAGCCAGGTCAACCGGCTCAACAGCCGCCGGCTGGACGCCCTGGAGGACCTCTACGAGGCCCGCATGAGCGTGGGCGCCGGGGGCAACACGGCCAACGAGCTCGAACAACTCGCCTGCGAGCACCCGGAGCGCGAGCGGATATCCGAGTTACTGATGCTCGCGCTCTACCGGGCCGGCCGCCAGGGCGAAGCGCTGGCGACGTTCCAGCGGGTCCGCTCCTGGTTGAACACCGAGCTGGGGCTGGAGCCCCGGAAGAAGATGCGCGGCCTCCAACAGGCCATCCTGGCCCAGGACCCGTCGATCGACGCCGGCCTGGTCTGGGCCGACGCGCGGTGACCGGCTGACTTCTCCCCCTCCGTTCGACGTGACCGCTCCGACCGCTCCGGCGGCCGGAGCGGTCACGGCACGTCCAGCGGGTCGTCGAGCCTCCACTCGGCCAGTTCGATCCGCCCCGCGGCCTCGACGGCGAGCGCCGCCGCGTACCCGGGGCCGGGGTCCAGGTCGGCCATCGCCACGGCCGGCGGCCCCGTTCCGCCGTCCCCGGGCGCCCCGTCCCAGGGTGCTCCGTCCCAGGACAGCAGGGCCGCGGGCTGCGCGGGCGCGGCGAGGGTGAGGCCGCGCAGCGGGACGGAGAGTCCGCGGCCGACCGCCTTGAGGACGGCCTCCTTCCTGGTCCAGTAGACGTGGTAGGCCGCCGTCCGGTCCTCCGGGCGGATCCGGCGGAAGTCCTCCAACTCCCGCGCGGAGAGCACCCGGGGCGCGAGCCGGTCCACCTCGCGGGCGGTGACCCGCTCCACGTCCACCCCCGGCTCGGCGTGCTCGGCCACGGCCAGCACCACCCGTCCGCCGGAGTGCGACAGCGAGAACCGCGTCGCGGCACCGGGCACCCGCGGCTTGCCGTGCGGGCCGCCGCAGTGCCCGCACCGGCGGCTGAACACCACCGCCCCGGGCGCGACCCCGGTCGCCCGGCCCAGCGCGCTGCGGACCAGCGCCCGGGCGGTGGCGAACCGGGCCCGGTCCTCGGGCTCGGCCAGCCGCCCGTACCGGGCCCGCTCGTCCTCGGACATCAGGGCGCGCACCCGGGCCCGGTCGACCACCGGCGACCAGAGCACCCGGCAACTGACCGCGTTCGGCTGGGCCATCGTGCTACGCGGCCCGGCGGCCGGTGAGTTCCAGGAAGACGTCGTCCAGCGAGGGGCGGCGCTGGGCGAGGCCGCTGACCTGGATCCCGGCCCGGTGCAGCGCCGCGGCCGCGGCCGAGACCCCGGCCAGTCCGTCGCTCAACTGCACGGCCAGCACGCCCTTGCGGTCGTCCCGGGTCAGCTCGCCGACCATCAGCGGGTTCAGCGCGGACAGCGCCGCTGGCAGGTCGGCCGGGTCGGCCACGGTGACCTCCAGCCGCTCCTGGCCGACCTTGCGCTTGAGCTCGTCGGCGGTGCCCTCGGCGGCCACCACGCCCTGGTCGATCACCACGATCCGGTCGGCCAGTTCGTCGGCCTCCTCCAGGTACTGGGTGGTCAGCAGGACCGTCACGCCGTTGGCCACCAGGTCCCGCACGACGGACCACAGGACCAGCCGGCTGGACGGGTCGAGCCCGGTGGTCGGCTCGTCCAGGAAGATCACCTCGGGGCCGCCGACCAGGGTGCTCGCCAGGTCCAGCCGGCGCCGCATGCCGCCCGAGTAGGCCCGCAGCGGCTTGTTCCCGGTGTCCGCGAGGTCGAACCGCTCCAGCAGTTCGTCCGCCCTGGCCCGGGCCCGCGTCCGGCCGAGGTGCAGCAGCCGGCCGAGCAGGACGAGGTTCTCCCGTCCCGTCAACTCCTCGTCCACAGCGGCGTACTGGCCGGACAGGCCGATCCTGCGGCGCACCTCGCGCGGCTGCGCCGCGACGTCGAAGCCGGCCACCGCGGCCCGGCCGCCGTCCAGTCCGAGCAGGGTGCTGAGGATGCGGACCGTCGTGGTCTTGCCCGCCCCGTTGGGGCCGAGCAGGCCGAGCACCGTGCCCGCCGGGACGTGCAGGTCGATCCCCTTGAGGACCTCCTGGTCCCGGTAGTTCTTGCGGAGGCCCTCCGCCTCTATCGCCGCCTGGGCCGCCACCGGTTCAGGCCCCGCGCTCGATCAGGCTGAGCGGCCTCAGGTCGGTCCAGTTCTCCTCGACGAAGCGCACCGCCTCCTCCCGGGGCACCGAGCTGAGCGCCGCGCGCCAGCCCGCCGGAACCTCGGCGAAGGCGGGCCACAGGCTGTGCTGGTTCTCGCCGTTCACCAGTACGTGGAACGTGCCGTCGGGATCGTCGAAGGGGTTGCTCATCGAGGTTCCGTCCTGTCCGTCTTCCAGGGTCAAATCCGCTGACAACTATGCTCCATACCTGCTGACGCGGAACTGACGAACGGCTGATCGCCGCCGTCCGCGGGGCCGCGCCGGGACGGGCCGGGACCGTGGCGGCCCCGACCCGTCCGACCGGTCCGGTCAGACGTCCACCGGCTCCGGGTGCGGCCCGTCACTGCGCCGCGGCAGGTCCGCGGTGACCACCCGGCCGGTGCGCGAGGGCCACCAGTTGGCCCGGCCCAGCAGGGTCATCGCGGCCGGCAGGACGAAGATCCGGATCACCGTGGCGTCCAGCACGATGGCCACCGCCAGCCCGACGCCGATCTGCTTCAGCTCGATGAAGGTCAGCGTCCCGAAGGTGGCGAACACCGCCACCATGACCGCGGCCGCGCCGGTCACCACGCCGGCGGTCCTGGTGATGCCGTCCAGCACCGCGTTGCGGGTGGTCATGCCGGCCACCACCCCCTCCCGGATCCGGCTGACCACGAAGACGTGGTAGTCCAGCGACAGGCCCGACAGGATCACGAAGAGCAGCACCGGCACCCAGGAGACCACGTGCCCGGTCGAGTGGTAGTCGAGGATCCCGTCCGCCCAGGTGTGCTGGAAGACCAGGCACAGGAAGCCGAACGAGGCCGCGACCGAGAGCAGGTTCAGCACCACGGTGGTCAGCGCCACCACCACCGAGCGGAACGCCAGCACGATGATCAGGAAGGTCAGGGCGAACACCACGCCCATCACCATCGGCAGCCGGTCCTTCAGGTTGGCGGTGTAGTCCATGTCGTCCGCCTGGTCGCCGCCGACCGCGTACTGCACGCCCGACACGTCCTGCAGCGCCGCCGGCACCAGCGTGTCCCGCAGCCGGTCGACCGAGTCCCGGGCCGGGTCGGTGCCCGGTCCGGTCGGCGTGCCCGCCTCCAGGACGGCGCCGTGCCCGTCCGCCGAGACCCGGACCGTCGGCGGGATGTCCTTGGCGAACAGCGGTTCCTGCTTCAGCTGTTCGGCCAGCCCCTCCAGGCGCTGGCGGACGGCGTCCTCCTGCCCGGCGGGCACCTTCACCGCCACCACGTCGGTGTTGGCGTTGGAGGGGAACTCGGCGAGCAGCCGGTCGTAGCTCTGCATCGTGGCCAGGGTGCGCGGGTAGTCCGCGATCTGGGTGGCCTTCAGGTTCATCCCCAGCGCGGGCAGCGCCAGCGCCACCAGCGCGCCGACCGCGAGCACCAGCGAGATCAGCGGGTGCCTGGTGGCCGGGCGCAGCAGGAAGTTCCAGGCCCGCGGGTTGCTCCGGTTCCGGGTGAGGCGCCACAGCAGCGGGATCCGCGGCCGGTCGACCGCCCGGCCCAGCTTGACCAGCAGGGCCGGCAGCACGGTGACCGCCGAGAGCATCGCCACCGCGACCACGATGATCGCGCCGGTGGCCATCGAGGCCAGCATCAGGTCGCCGGCCAGGTAGAGCCCGGCCATCGAGACCAGCACCGCGACGCCGGAGACCACCACCGAGTGGCCGGAGGTCGCCGCGGCGATCTCCACCGCCGAGGTCGGCCCGTAGCCCTTGGCCGTCTCCTCGCGGAAGCGGCGCAGGTAGAAGAGGCAGTAGTCGACGCCGACCGCCAGGCCCATCAGCACGATGACGTCCGTCACCGTGCCCGGGTCGGGCACCACCTGGGAGGCCAGCGCCCACAGGCCCAGGGTGGAGGCCACCGCGGTCAGGCCCAGCAGCACCGGCACGCCGGCCATCACCAGGGCGCCGAAGATCACCGCGAGGATGACCAGGGTGACCGGCACGCTGATGGTGGTCGCCTTCTGCAGGTCCTTGCCGAGCCAGTCCTGGAAGTCGCTCTTGATGGAGGCTTCGCCGACCTGCTCGACCCGCAGGTCGGTGTGCGCCTGCTGGACCGCCCTGGTGACGGTCTGCAGCGGCGCGACCCGGTCGCTCGCGGTGTCGGGGTCGCCCTTGAGCGCGACCTGCAGCAGCAGGACCCGGTTGCCGGTCGAGGGGATCGGGTCGGAGACCGAGGCGACGCCGTCGAGCGCGCCGAGCTGCTGCTTCAGCTCCGCGGCGGCCGCGGCGGCCGAGTCGTTCAGCTGCCCGTCGAGCGGGCCGATCAGCACGTTCTCGGTGGCCGGGCCGCGCAGGCCGTTCTCGTTGACGATCCGTTCGGCCGTGGCCGCCTGGCCGACCAGGAGTTGCTGGTTGGTGGCCTCCTTGCCCTTCACCACCGTGCCGATGGAGAAGGCGACCACGGTCAGCAGCAGCCAGGTGAAGATGGCCCACCACGGGTGGGTGGCGCTCCACCGGCCCATTCGCGAGGCGAAGTGGCGTTTCTTGCCGGTCATGTCGATCGGTCCTTCGTTTCGGAAGCGGGAGAGAGGGATCGGGGCGTGCTCTGGGGCGGCCGGGGGCCGGGGCCGGGAGGAGCCGGTACGGGGTGCGGCGAGGGGACCGGGCCGCTTCCGGACCGTTTCCGGGCACGGCTGAGGAGCAGCCGTCGCGGAACCCTGCGGGCCTGGAGGGGGGTGTGGTCGGCCCGGGGAGGTGCCTGCCGGGCGTCGTGGCGAGGGCGGGGGGCCGGCGGACGGGCCCTGGTGCTGCGTCGGGTGCCCTCCACCGCCGGGGAGCGGTGGGGCGGTGCGGTGGGGCCGTGGGGCCGTGCGGTGAAGCGGCGGGGCGGGTGTGCCGGGGTGGTGCCTCCCGGCCCGCGCGGGGCCGGGAGGCGGTCGTGGCGCGGGCGGGTCCGCCCGGCCCTACTTGTTCTGGGCGGTGCTGGCGGGGCCGGCCAGCAGGTCGCAGCCGATGGAGAAGGCCACCATGGTCGGGCCGCCCGCGGGGCTGTTGATCGCGAGCAGGCCGTCGAAGGCGGCCAGCCGGCGCTCGACCCCGCGCAGGCCGCTGCCGCGGCCGCTGTCGGCCCCGCCGACGCCGTTGTCGTGCACCGAGACCCGCAGTTCGTGGTCGGCGTGGTGGATGTCGACGGTCACCTCGGTGGCCTTGCCGTGCTTGGTCACGTTGTTGAGCAGTTCGGCGATCGCGAAGTAGGCCGCCGACTCCACCGGGGCGGGCAGCCGGCCCGGCACCGAGCCGGTCAGCTGCACCCGCTGCGGCAGTTCCAGCGTCAGGGTGCGGACCGCGTCCACCAGGCCGCGGTCGGCCAGCAGCGGCGGGTGCACCCCGTGCACCAGGTCGCGCAGTTCGTTGAGCGCCTTCACCGAGTTGTCCTTGGCCTCGGCGAGCAGGGCGCGCACCGCCGCCGGGTTCTGCTCGATCAGCGACTCGGCGGCCGACAGCGTCAGCCCCAGGGCGACCAGCCGGACCTGGGCCCCGTCGTGCAGGTCGCGCTCGATCCGGCGCAGTTCGTTGGCCTGCATGTCCATCGCGTCCGAGCGGGAGTTGGCCAGGTGCTCGACCCGGTGGTTGAGTTCGGCCCGGCTGGAGCCCAGGACCAACCGCACCCAGCGGCCGTGCAGCCCGAGCATCGGCTTGGGCAGCAGCAGCACGCCCGCGGCGATCTCCACCACGCCCAGCAGGGCGGCCAGGATGGCGGTGCCCTGGCTCTCGACCGGGATGAAGGTGAACCAGATGCCGTCCCAGGACGTGCTGAGGTCCTCCCAGACGAACGGCAGCGCCAGGCCCCAGAGTCCGCCCAGGATCGCGGCGGCCGGCAGCAGCGCCAGGACCGGTCCGATCACCGGGTTGACCACCGTCCAGGTCAGGTCCCGCCAGGTCTCGCGCTCGCCGAGCATCCGGTGGACCCGTCGCAGGCCCGTCCGGGCCGAGCCGTCGGCGGGCTCCGACGGGTAGGCCGAGTCCACCCGGACGCCGGACCACTCCAGGGCCAGCCGGCGCTGGAGTCGGGCGTCCGAGCGGATCGCGTCCAGCGCGCCGGGCAGCAGCGGCAGGCCGACGCCGATGCAGCTGAGGCACACCACGAGGCAGAGCCAGAGCAGCAGCAGCGCCTCCCCGATGGCGATCCCGGTCAGGGACACCCCCCGGAGCACCGTGGCGACCGCGCCGCCGCGGTTCGGGTGGATCCTCTCCGTTCCTTCGGCACGTGCAGTCATGTCCTGGCCCCATTTCGCCTTCACCGATTCACTGTGCTTACCAGCATGGCGATTCGGCGGGCGGATTTCGGGGGTGCTAGTACCCCTCTTGCGCGAGGTGCCACCACCCCCCGGCGGGGGTGGTGGCACCTCTTCCTGCGCGCGGGAGGGTCAGTTGAACCGGTCGGGGTCCGGGCCGGTGCGCAGGCCGCGGTCGGTGGCGGCGATCGCGGCCGTGTCCTCGTCGGTGAGCGCGAAGTCGAACACGTCGAGGTTCTGCCGGATCCGGGCCGGGGTGACCGACTTGGGAATGACCAGGTTGCCGAGCTGCAGGTGCCAGCGCAGCACCACCTGGGCGGGGGACTTGCCGGTGCGCTCGGCGATCGCGGTGATCGCCGGGTCGTCCAGCACGGCGCCCTGGGCGAGCGGGCTCCACGCCTCGGTGGCGATGCCGTGGGCGGCGTGGAAGGCGCGCAGCTCGGCCTGCTGGAGGCCCGGGTGCAGCTCGACCTGGTTGACGGCCGGGACGAGTCCGCCCGCCTCGATCAGCCGGGTCAGGTGCGCGGGCTGGAAGTTGGAGACGCCGGCCGCGCGGATCCGGCCCTCGGCGGCCAGCCGCTCGATGGCCCTCCAGGACTCGGCGTACAGGTCCCGGGCCGGGGTGGGCCAGTGGATCAGGTACAGGTCGACGTACTCCAGGCCGAGCCTGTCGAGGCTGGCGTCGAAGGCCCGCAGGGTCGCGTCGTGGCCCTGGTCGGCGTTCCACAGCTTGGTGGTGACGAACAGTTCCTCGCGGGGCAGCCCGGAGGCGGCCAGCGCCTTGCCGACGCCGCGCTCGTTGCCGTAGACCGCGGCGGTGTCGACGCTGCGGTACCCGGCCTCCAGCGCGGCGGCGACGGCCGCGGTGGTCTCCTCGTCCGGGACCTGGAAGACGCCGAAGCCGAGCTGCGGCATCTCGACGCCGTTGTTGAGGGTGACGTTGGGGACGGTGGTGCTCATGTTCCTTCTCCAGTAGGGGAGTTCGAGGGTCCTCAGTGGTTCATTACGGGCACCGGGACGGCCGCGGGGGCGGCCTTCGACCGGCGCTCCAGGGCGGCCGAGACCAGGGCCAGCACCAGCGCGGAACCGGCCAGCAGCGCGCCCACCCAGTTCGGGGCGGTGTAGCCGTACCCGGCGGCGATCACGACGCCGCCGAGCCACGCGGCCAGCGCGTTGCCCAGGTTGAATGCTCCGATGTTGACGGCCGAGGCCAGCGTCGGCGCGCCGTGCGCCTGGTCCAGCACCCGCTTCTGCAGCGGCGGCACGGTGGCGAAGCCCAGCGCGCCGATCAGCAGCAGGGTGACCGCGGCGGTGGCCTCGCCCCGTGCGGTGACGGTGAACAGGGCGAGCACGACGGTCAGCGCGCCCAGGGTGGTGAACAGCATCGGCATCAGCCGGCGGTCGGCGAACCGCCCGCCCAGCAGGTTGCCCAGGAACATGCCGGTCCCGAGCAGCACCAGCAGCCAGGTCACCGAGCCCTCGGAGAAGCCGGCGACGCCGGTCATCATCGGCTTGACGTAGGTGATCGCGGCGAACACCCCGCCGAAGCCCAGCACCGTCATCCCCATTGCCAGCACCACCTGCGCGTTCTTGAACGCGGCCAACTCCCGCCGCAGGTGCGCCCCCTGCGGCCGGGGCAGGTCGGGCACCAGCCTGGCGATGCCCAGCAGCCCGACCACGCCGAGCGCCGCGACGGCCGCGAAGGTGGCCCGCCAGCCGACCTGCTGCCCGACGAACGTGCCCAGCGGCACGCCGACGATGTTCGCCACCGTCAGCCCGGTGAACATGGTGGCGATCGCCCCGGCCTTCTTCTCCGGCGCGACCAACTCGGCGGCGACCACCGACCCGATGCCGAAGAAGGCGCCGTGCGCGAGCGAGGCGACGATCCGCCCCGCCAGCATCGCCCCGAACCCGGGCGCGAGCGCCGACAGCAGGTTGCCCGCGGTGAACAGCACCATCAGCAGCATCAGCATCCGCTTGCGACTGATCCGCGTCCCGAGCACGGTCATCAGCGGAGCCCCGACCACCACCCCGACCGCGTACCCGGTGACCAGCAGCCCCGCGGTCGGAATGCCGACCCCGAAGTCGGCGGCGACCTCGGGCAGCAGCCCCATGATCACGAACTCGGTGGTGCCGATCCCGAAGGCCCCGATAGCCAGGGCGAGGAGCGCGAGGGGCATGACAGGGACCTCCATGTGATTGCCGGTGCGCCTTACGTGCTTCGACAATAATTGCAGACACACATACTTGCAAACGCAACGAAACCCTTTCCCGTCCCGCCCCTCAAGCGCCGCAGGCCCGCGACTCCCCCTTCCACCCCCCTCAACGCGAAAGCCCCCGCCCCGGCCGGGGCCACCCCCACCCCCGTCCCGCCCCTCAAGCGCCGCAGGCCCGCGACTCCTCCCCCTCCACCCCCAACGCGAAAGACCCCCGCCCGGGGCCCATCCCACCCCCACCCCTCAAGCCCTGCGGTCCCGCTTCCCTCTCCCTCCCCTCCGAAGCCCCTCCTCCCGCCCCCGCCCAAGCGCCGCAGGCCCGCAACTCCCCCCTTCCACCCCTTCAACGCGAAAGACCCCGCCCCGGCCGGGTGGCCGTGGCGGGGTCTTCGGGGGTGTGCGGGGTCAGGCGATCAGGCCCGGGATCTCCTGGACGGCGAACCAGAGCAGTTCGTGGTCCTCCGCGCCGTCCACCGTGAACTGGGCGTCCTGGTCGCCGCCGTCCGCGGCGGCGATCGCGTCGGCCGCGGCGCCGACGTCGGCCAGCACGTCCGAGTCGGTGTCGTCGGCGTGCACCGCGGCGGCCTTGGCCAGCCGGACCGCTCCGGCCAGCACGACCCGGCCGAGCGACGCCTGGTCCTGGTACTCGTCGCCGGGGAACGGCGTGACCGCCGAGTCGGCGACCTCGACGGCGAGGACCACCCGGCGGCGCGGCGCGCCCGGATCGGCGGCCAGCAGGCGGACCGAGGAGAGCGCCGCCCGGTTGAGGGCCGCGTACTCCAGCTCCTCCAGGTCGTCGCTGACGTACCACTCGCGCAGCGCGGGCGTCACCGCGTACGCGACGCTCTGCTCCAGGACGCCCTCGGGGTGCGCCACCGCCAGGTCCTTCAACGTGGTCGGCACGTACACGCGCATCGGGGCACCCTTCTGACGGTCTCACTGTGCGACGGGTCAAGAATACGCAGCCCGCCAGACCGCCCGCGATGCCCAGGGCCGCCGCCCGCGCCGTGCGCCGATCAGGTCACCCCCCGCGTCCCCCTACGGGCCGTTCCGGGAACCGGCCGACCGTCAACTTCCGCCCCCGCGCCCGGCCGCCCCGCCCCCGTGGCTACCGGGCTGCCACCCGTACGGGTGGATTTCCGGGCGTCTCCGGAACGCGGGAAACCCCCTTGGAGCGGTCTCCGCCCGCCCGGTACCAAAGGCCCTGTCCGCCACCAGGCACCCACCCGTCGAGAGGGCCACGATGACCGAGCAGCTCACCCGGACGCCCGGCCCGCTGATCCGCCCGCTGGTCCGCCCCGCGCCCGGCGTCCGCCGCCCGGTCCGCCACCCGCACCCGGACCCGCACCGGGAGCCGCACCGCGAGTCGCACCACGACCCGCACCGGGCCGGGGCGGCCCCGCGCACCGCCCGCAGCCCGCGCGCGGCCTGCGACGGCTCCG